>JAAYAV010000274.1 GCA_012719195.1 Anaerolineae bacterium
CGCAGCGGCTTCGAGCAGCCGCCGATCATGTTGTGGCTGGCGGTGCAGCCGTCCTCGAACTCCACGATCAGCGCCTGGTGATCCACCACATCGTTGTCGCACTTCCAGACGCAGCGCCCATATGGGTTGTCCGTCTTGAGCGACTCTATCTTCTGCTCGATGGTCGGATTCTCGATCTGCTCTAGGCCGGCCCAGACGTAGAATCTCCACCGATCCGGGTGGTCGATGTAGTGCTTGCGGGCCGAGTAGAGGCAATCCGCCTCGATGGGGCAGTCAACCAGACAGCGGGTTCCGGCTCCCGCCGGCGCCTTCTCCGGCCGGAACTGCATGTTGCTGCCGAAGCTGCTCACCCGCACCGGCGCGATGCCGCTCTTCATCCACGCGATCAGGTCCAGGTCGTGGCAGCACTTCGCCATAAGCATGGTGGCGTGGAAGTCCGCCTTCTTTGACCACTTGCCGCGCACGAAGCCCACCGCCGTGTGATGGTAGCTCACGTGCTCCACCGTCTGCACGCTGATGATCTCGCCGATCTCACCCGCCGCCACGCGCCGGCGGATGTCGGCATAGAAGGGGGCGTAGCGCAGCACGTGGCAGATCATCACCTTGCGGTCATGCTCCCGCGCCGTCCGCACGAGATCCCACATCTCCGCTTCGTTGGTGGCAAACGGCTTCTCCAGCAGGATATGGTAGCCGGCCTTGAGCAGCGGGATCGAGGTGGGAACGTGGTGGTGATCCATGGTGCCGTTGATGACGGCGTCGGCAAAGCGGGGTACCGCCGCCAGCGCTTCGGCAGACTCGTAGCAGCGTTCGGCAGGAATGTCGTATAGCTTGGCCACATACTCGCGGCGGTGCGCCATCGGGTCCGCCACGCCCACTATCTTCAGTTCGTCCGGACTGCGCTGCGCGTACGAGGCATACACCGTAGCCCGATGCCCCGCCCCCACAATCACGGCCGTCAATGGACCTCTCGCCATCAGATGTCTCCTCCTTGCCTGCTCAGCGCTTTCCTACCAGTCAGTCGGAATGTCGACGACCTTGCCCTCTTCCATGGCCACATCGGCGCGGAAGCCGATCAAGTGACCCCGAATGGAGTCCTCCAGGTTCGTGCAAGCGATGGAGCACTCGTCGCCACGCACGAAGTTGACGAAGTCGGCCGCCAGGCGCACGTCGCCACCGCCGTGGCCGCCGAAGGCGCCGTCCATGTCCCCCTTCACGTCCACGTCCACCACTTCCTCGCTGTACTCATGGCCCGGGCGGGGGTCAATATGCCGGATGACGAAGCGGCTGTCGTGCAGCACCCCCTGCAGTTCGCCCGTCGTTCCCACCAGGTGCATGGACCGCTGAGGCTTGGACGCCCCGCCGATCATGTTGTGGGTGGCGGTACAGCCGTCCTCGAACTCGATCATCACCGCCTGGTGATCCACCACATTGTTGTCGCACTTCCAGACACAGCGCCCGAAGGGGTTGTCGGTCTTCAGCGAGTGGATCTTGTCCTCGATGGTCGGGTTCTCGATCTGCTCCAGTCCGGCCCAGACATAGAAGCTCCAGCGCTCGGGATGGTCAATGTAGTGCTTGCGGGCCGAGTAGAGGCAGTCCCCCTCGATGGGGCAGTCTACCAGGCAGCGGGTGCCGGCACCCTCCGGCGCCTTCTCCGGCCGAAACTGCATGTTGCTGCCGAAACTGCTCACCCGCACCGGCGCCACGCCGCTCTTCATCCAGGTGATGAAGTCCAGGTCGTGGCAGCACTTGGCCATGAGCATGGGCGAGCCGCACACGTCCTTGCGGTTCCACTTCCCGCGGACGTAGCCCACTACCATGTGGTGGTAACTGACGTGCTCCACCGTCTGCACGCTGATGACCTCGCCGATCTCGCCCGCCGCCACCCGCTGGCGCATGGCGGTGGCGAAGGGGGTGTAGCGCATGACGTGGCAGATCATCACCTTGCTCGCATTGCCGCGGGCCGCCTGGAGCAACTGCCACATCTCCGTCTCGTTGACGGCAAAGGGCTTCTCCAGCAGCAGGTCGTACCCGGCATTCAGAAGGGGCAACGAGGTGCGCACGTGGTCCTGGTCCATGGTGCCGTTGATAGCGGCATCGGCCATCTGCGGCCGTGCGGCCAACTCCTCCGCCGTCTCGAACAGCTGATCGGGGCCCAACCCGTAGAGCTCCGCCACTTGTCGGCGGCGGTACTCCAGCGGATCGGCGACGCCTACGATCTTCAGCGCGTCGGGGCGATAGCGAGCGTACGAGGCATAGGTGAGTGAGCGGTGCCCGGCGCCCACGATGACGGCAGTAACCGGCTTGCTGGCCATGAGGCTTCCTCCGCACAGTGCTTCGCGGTGAGATGATGGATGTTGCCGCGCCGATCGAGCTTAGTCCAGGGGCACCTCGATGACAACTCATCATGCTTGCCATCCTCCACCCACCCCCTAGAATGGTCGCCAGAGGCTGGGCCCAGGGCGGGCCTGCCAGAAGGGGTTCCGCATGACCGACGTGATCGATCGCCTACTCAACTCCGATGACCCGGCGGTGCGCATCAAGACCGAGGTCCAGTTGCTAGGGGCAGATCCCTACTCCTGGGACACCATGGTCAAGCGGCGCCAGATCGCCGGCTCGCCGCGAGTGAGGGCCCTCCTGTCCGAGCGGGACGCCGAGGGCCGCATCCCTCACCACCCCTACAAGAAGTGGTACGGCGCCCACTGGGTGCTGGCGCAGTTGGCGGACATCGGCTACCCGCCGGGCGATGCCTCCTTGCTCCCCCTCCGCGATCAGGCCTACGAGTGGCTGTTCTCGAAG
>JAAYAV010000275.1 GCA_012719195.1 Anaerolineae bacterium
GCGCCGGAAGGAGTACGACATCCTCACCCGGACGGGCGAGCGGCGACTGGTGCGCTGGAACCGCACCTGGCTGCTGGACGCGCGTGGCCAGTTAGAGGGCGCGGCCAGCATCGGTGAAGACGTCACCCAGCTTCGGGCCCTGCAGCGGCAACTCGCTCAGTCTCAGAAGCTGGAGTCCGTCGGTAGGCTGGCCGGCGGAGTGGCCCACGACTTCAACAACCTGCTCACGGCCGTCGTCGGCTACGCCTCCCTCGCCCTGAGCGAGGCGGCCGACCAGCCCGAGCTGCGTGAAGACGTCATGGAGATCCTGGCCGCCGCCGATCGTGGGTCACAACTGACCCACCGGCTGCTGGCCTTCGCTCGTCAGGCGCCCGGCGAACCGAAGCCGGTGGATGTGAATCGCCTGGTGCTGGGCCTGCAGAAGCTGCTGCGCCGGCTGATCAGCGAGGACATCTCCATCGTCATCTCGGTGGAAGCGGAGCCGGCGGTGATCGCCGCCGATGCCTCCCAGCTCGAGCAGGTGCTGGTGAACCTGGTAGTCAACGCCCGCGACGCCATGCCCGATGGGGGGAATCTGGCGATCCAGGTGGCCAACGTTAGCCTGGACGAGAAGTACGCCGCCAACCACCTGGACCTTCAGCCCGGGGAGTATGTGTCCCTCACCGTCAGCGACACCGGTGTGGGTATGGACGCCACCGTGAAGGAGCGCCTCTTCGAGCCCTTCTTCACCACCAAGGAACCGGACCGCGGCACGGGGTTGGGCCTAGCCGTCGTCTACGGCATCGTGCACCAGTACGGGGGCAGCGTCTGGGTGTACAGCGAGCCCGGCCAGGGCACGACGTTCAATATCTACTTCCCCCGCGCAGTAGGCGTCGAGGAGGCCGTATCCGGCCGGGAGCCCTTGACGGCAGCGATCCTCGGCGGCGATGAAAAGGTCCTGCTGGTCGAGGACGAGGCCTCGGTGCGCGACATAACCTCGCGCATCCTGGAGAGCCAAGGCTACACCGTCATCCAGGCTGCGTCGGGCCCCGAGGCCATCTCGGCGGTGGAACGTTCCGGCGGACACTTTGACCTTTTGCTTACCGACGTGGTGATGCCGCGGATGAGCGGTCCCGACTTGGCCGCCGTCCTGCGGGCCGACCGTCCCGATCTGGCCGTGCTCTACATCTCCGGCTTCGCTGAGCAGGCCGTTGCGCGACACGGTGTGTTGGCGACAGGGATGGAGTTCCTAGCCAAACCGTACACGTCCGGTGAGCTCTTGTCCCGGGTGCGCTCCATCCTCGACGGCCGCAAACAGCAGCGGACTCGAACCTAGGAGCGGCCCTCCCCCAGTCCGGCCAGGGTCTGCTTCACTGCCGCCAGGCAGATCTCCACCACCGTGTCGGTGTTGATGACTATGGCGTGCATGTCGGTGCGGTTGCCCGACATCTCCAGCAGGAAGGCAGTGGCGCACCCCCTTTCGGCGGCGTAGCAGATCAGGTACGGCTGAGCCGGGGTGGTGTCGGTGGCTCGCTCCAGGTTCACCTGCTGGTAGGCCCCGCCATAGGGCTGTTGCACCAGGTGACGATCCTTCATCCGCGCCTTGACGTCAGCCTGAATCGCGTCGAACAGCGCCCGGTCGCCCCGATGGGCGCGCAACATGATGTAGTCGGCCGTGTGGAAGTCTATCAGGCACACCGGCCGGTAGCGATCGATGAGCCCCTGCATCACCTGCGTCTCCCGCTCCGAGGCGGGGCGGCTGCCGTTGTAGTTGTAGTCCCAGGGCACCAGCACGTCCTGGCCGGCAGTGGCCGGCTCCCAGGCGCAGTCGAAGTTCCGGTTCAGGTCCACGCCGTGGCCGTTCTGGCGGGTGAAGTGGTCGAAGCCCCAGGGGTTCTGCACCGGCACGATGATGTAGTGGAAGCGGCGCGTATCCAGCCCCTCGACGTTCGGCTCCTCGCAGAGCACCTCCGCCAGGCGCAGCAACCCGTAAGCATTCTCCCACTCCCACCCGTGGACGGCGGCGCCGAGGTACACCGTCGGACGCGTGGGGTCGCCCAGGCGCAGCGACCACATCGGGCGGCCGTCCGATGCCGGCCCCTCTTCCACTAGCCGGAGCTCTTCGTAGCGTGCGGCGGTGGCCCGCATAAGGTCCACGAAGCTGTCGTAGGTCAGGCGCTCGGGGAAGTGCCGGCCGTAGCGCACTCCCTGGCCCATGAGGTTGCCGAGGAAGAGGTACTTGTTGGTGGCGCCTTTGGAGTTGAAGTAGGGCCGGTTGAGGGAGAGCAGGTCCAGAGCCAGGATACGGCCTTCGCCGACGCGCTCCTCCACCATTACCGCTCCGCCGTTGACCGTCGAGGTGCCCAGGACGGTGACGCCGCTGCCCTCCCAGACTCCCATCACCTGCCGCTGGAGGGCTTGGTTGTCGTAGATCTCCTCCGGCGCCCCGGAGACGGTCCCGTACCACCAGAGGGTGTCTCCCACGGCGTAACCGCGGGTGATGTCGTTGGCGACCTCGATGCGCATGCCGGGCAGCATGCGGTCCAACACGTGCGTCTTGCTGAAGTGCAGGCCGCGGTTGTGGGCGTACTCCAGCAGGCAGGACAGCACCCGGCCGCCCCCGCGGGCGTACTCTGTGATGGCAGCGTAGTCCAGCTTGGCCACATTGGCGCCCGCGCTGACCATGGTGATGACCGTGGCGTAGCGCGCGAGCACGGATAGGTCATGCGCCTCGCTGGTGAAGTCCAGCCGCACGACGCGTCCCGGATAGAGTATGTCTAGGTCGGCGGCCGGTCCGCCGTTAGGCCTGTCAGTGAGGAAGAGGATGTCCTGCGGCTGGGTCACGGTCGCGAGCCTCCGTCGGTCGTCGGATGGCGCTCAGTATAGCGTGCCGCGACGGCTCGCCTCAAACCCACTCCGCGACGGGCCCGCGCCGGTGCAACGGCTGGCCCCCGCTTGCATTGCCGGCGCGATGGCTCTACACTCTGCCCCAGTGACTGACCAGAAGGAGGCGTGACAATGGCCCAAGTCAAGAACACAGCATCGGTGGCCGCGGATACGCCTGCTTACCGCCCCGGTCGGTAGTCCTCGCTCCTCAGCTTCGGCTACAACCTAGACGGCCCCAGGCGTGTCCCGCGCCCTATCTGTAAGCGGGAGCGGTAGCGTTTGCCTGTGGGTCGTTTTGCTTTGCCCCGGCGACGGCGCTCCGCCCCCTGGCACGGCCGCACCATGCGGGCGTCTGGGTTCATCCCGGCCCGCTCCCTCCGATTCAGGGAGACCAGAGTTGCATCAGAGCCATTTCGAGTACGAAGACGCATTCGAGCTCTACGAGGCCCGGCACGACCCCGACCTAGCGGGAGAGCAGCGCCTATTGCGGGCCCGCCCGGACCACCGGCGGCGCAAGACGACCGAGGAGATCCTGGCCGAAATCGCTGAACCAGGGGCCCTGGACGGCGGGTTCAACATCACCTACCAGCCTTCGCGCTACGAGGCCGGCTGGCTGTTCGACTCCCTGCGCGGCTTCTTCGAGCAGGACTTCATCACCGACGTCCTGGCCATGGTGAAGGGCGGCAAGGAGGCGAGCGTCTATCGCTGCCGCGCCCATCCCTCCACCGGGGAGACGCTGCTGGCGGCCAAGGTCTACCGGCCGCGCAAGTTCCGCAACCTGCGCAACGACA
>JAAYAV010000276.1 GCA_012719195.1 Anaerolineae bacterium
CCGGTCGCCTTTGTCTACACCTACACCCTGATCAGCGGCCGTCGTCACGGCTAGGAGTCGGCGCCCGCCCGGGCCCGGGTGAACGTCACGCCGGCTACGACCTCGCCACCCGCCATCGCCACCGCCGCCGCACAGGCCGCCATGGTGGCGCCGGTGGTGCAGACGTCATCCACCAGTAACACCCTCTCCCCCCTCACCCGCTCGTCCGCCAGGAACGCACCGCGTACGTTGTCGACCCGTTCCCTCGCCGACAGCCCTACCTGGGGCGGCGTGGCGCGCACGCGCCTCACAGACTCGGAGACCGCCGGCAAACCGGCCTCCGCCGCCAGGGCGCGCGCCAGCAGCTCGGACTGATTGTACCCGCGCTCGCGCCGCCGCCGGTCGTGCAGCGGGACTCCCAGCACCAACCGAGCGCCTCGGTAGCCCTCGGGCAGGCAATCCGCTAGACAGCGGGCCATCGGCCCGGCCAGCACCCGCCTTCCCTCGTACTTGAGGGCATGCACGGCCTCCCGCGCCACTCCCTGATGCACCGTGAAGGAGTAGACCGGCAGTCTCCACGACGCATTGTTAGCGTCCACCGGCACCAATCGGGGCTCGTCCGTGTTGGGGCACGAGGCCAGGCACGCGGGACAGAGCCAGTGATTCAGCGCGCCGCAACCGAGACAACGGGGAGGGTAGAGCAGGTCGAGTAGGCGGTCCCAGAACGAGGCTAGAGCACCCACGGGCCCACCGTCGACGAGGCTAGATCACCGAGAGGACGCCAGAGGTCTTCACGCTGATCACAGCCGGCCCCAAGAGGACGATGAAGAGCGCCGGCATGATCAGGAACACGAGGGGAAGCAGCATCTTGATGGGTGCCTTCTGAGCCAACTCCTCGGCCCGCTGCCGCCGCTTCATGCGCATCTGGGCCGCCTGGACGTGCAGAATCCGGCCGATGCTGGCGCCCAACTGGTCGGCCTGGATCACGGCGGCCACGAAGCTCTTCAGCTCGGGCACGTCGGCGCGCTCGGCCATGTCTCGCAGCGCCTCCCGCCGCAGCCGCCCCACGCGAATCTCCGCCAACGCGCGCGCGAACTCGTGCGTCAGAGGGTTGTCCCACTTCTCCGTCACCTTGGCCATGGCGGCGTCGAAGCCGAGGCCGGCTTCGACGCTGATAGTGAGTAGATCGAGCACGTCGGGTAGCGATCTCAGAATGGCCGACTTCCGTTGGCTGATGCGAGAGCCCAGCCACATCACCGGCAACATGAAGCCGAGCGTACCTACGAGAACGCCAAAGAGCAACCCCTCACCGACACCCAGAGAGGCCGCCTGCGCCAACAGGAACACCACCCCGCCGAGGCCGAAGCCGGAAAGCACCCGCAACCCGATGAAGTCGACGGCGCGCAGCCGGCCAGGGTTGCCGGCCAACTCCAGTTGCCCCTTCGCTCGCGCTATCGTCTTCTGCGGCGCCATGGAGGCCAGTTTGTGGACGAAGGCTCTCAGGGCGGGCCTGATAATCCGCTCGCCGAAGCCGCGTTCCAGTTCCAGTTCCGTCAGGTTCGTGGCTCGCGAGCCGTACTGGACCAGCCGTGCCTGCACGTGCCTGTCCGCGCGGGCACGATAGACGCCCACGGCGATGAGCGTGGTGCTCATCATCACCATAATGGCAAGCAGAATCGAGGCCGGATGCATCCGCTCTACCCCGTCACACTTCGATCTTCACTACCGACTTCATCACCACGAAGCCGATGCCCACCATCACCACACCCGTACCCAGCATCGCCAGCCCGCAGGTGTCCTCGAACATCTGCATCATATAGGCCCGGTTGATGCCGAAGAGGATCAACGTTACCGCCACCGGGAGGAAGGTGAGCAGGTAGCCGGTGAGCGTCTGCTGCGCCGTCATCACGCGGATCTCGCCCTGGATACGTACCCGCTCCTCGATGGTCGCGCTGATTGTGTCCAGGATCTCGGCCAGATTGCCGCCCACGTCTCGCTGCACGTTGACAGCCGTCACCATCATGTCCAGGTCGTCGCTGGCGATGCGCCCCAGCATGTTGTTGAAGGCCTGCTCCTGGGACAGGCCCAGCCCGACCTCGCGCACCACTCGCGCGAACTCCCCGGAAATGGGCTCGGGCAGCTCGGACGCTACCACCTCCAGCGACTGCAGCATGCTGTAGCCCGAGCGCAGCGAACTCACGATCAGCCGCAGGGCATCGGCCAGTTGGTCGCTGAAGTCCTTCAGGCGCTTGGCTTGGCGCTGCTTCAGGTAAATGCGCGGGTAGAGGAAGCAGACGAAGCCGACGACAAGAGCCAGCGCCGGCAGGTCAAACAAGATGAGGCCGAAGAGCACTCCCAGCACTCCGGCCAGAATCGAAAGCATCACGAACTCGGAGATCCGCAACTGGACGTCAGCCCGGCTGAGGTCCTCGGACAACTGACGGCCGTAGTTGCGCCGGCGGAGCGCGCGGTCCAGCCTGCCGGCAATGGTTCTCCGCTCTTTCCGCTCGGCCACGTCCACGCTGCTGCGCGTGGCGTAGGCGTCCAGGCGGTCCTGGATGACACCCGACTGCTGTCTCACCAGGCGCCAGACGACGTAGGAAGTAGCCACGATGCTCAGGGCCAGGGCTCCAGCTACCAGCAGGCCGATCTCCGTCAGGCCCACTTCCTAGCTCCTTCGCAGTGTCTCATGGATGCCCAGAAGCGACGGTGGGATAGTGATACCGGATGCCTCCAGCCTCTCCGCAAAGCCCGGCCGCACGCCGGTAGGCTCCAGCGTGCCCAGGATGTGACCCTCCTTCTCCCCTCTGCGATCGAACCGGAAGACATCCTGCATCACAATCACGTCGCTCTCGAGCCCCTGCACCTCGGCGATCGTGACTACCCTGCGGCTTCCGTCGCGGAGCCGCTCCTGGAACACGACCAGATCGATGGCAGACGCAATCTGTTCGCGGATCGCGCGGAGCGGCAAATCCATCCCCGCCATCAGAACCATCGTCTCCAGGCGAGCGAGGGCGTCGCGGGTGCTGTTGGCATGCAGGGTGGTCATGGACCCGTCGTGGCCGGTGTTCATCGCCTGCAGCATGTCCAGCGACTCACCGGCTCGCACCTCGCCCACGATGATGCGATCGGGCCGCATGCGCAGCGCGTTGACCACCAGGTCACGGATGCTGATCTCGCCCCGTCCCTCGATGTTGCGCTCGCGCGTCTCTAGTGTGACCACGTGCTCCTGCTGCAGTTGCAGCTCGGCCACGTTCTCGATGGTGACGATGCGCTCGTCCGGGGGCACGAAAGAGGAGATGACATTCAGAAGGGTAGTCTTGCCGGAACCGGTGCCGCCCGCGATCAGGATGTTCAGCCGGCCCCGGACGCACTGCTGCAGGAACTGCACCGCATCGCTCGTCAGCGACCCGAAACGCACCAGATCCGCCGCCGAAAGAGGCTTCTTGCTGAACTTGCGGATAGTAAGCACCGGTCCCACCAGCGACACCGGCTGGATGACGGCGTTGACGCGTGAGCCGTCCGGGAGCCGTGCGTCCACCATCGGCGAGGACTCGTCGATGCGACGGCCCACGCGAGAGACGATGCGCTCGATGATCCTCAGCTCGTGCTGCACACTCTCGAATGTCAGGTCGGTGCGCACGATGCGGCCGGATCGCTCCACGTAGATGCGGTCGGGGCCGTTGACCATGATCTCGGAGACTGAGGGGTCTTCCAGGAGGATGTCGAGCGGGCCGAACCCGAGAATCTCGCTAACGATCTGGTCGAACATCCGGACCCGCTCGGTCCGGCTGAGAATGATCTTCTCCTGGGCAAGCAGGTTGTCGAAGTGCTCCAGGATGCGACTCTCAACCTCCTCGCGCGCCCCCAGATCGACGTCCTCGAGCTCGCCGATAAGCTGGCTCTGGATGCGCGACTTCAGTTCACGGTAGGCATCCCGCGTATCCAGGGGTGCGTTGGGCTGCAGGCGGCGCGCTCGCGTCGCCGCATCCGGTCGCACCTCGGCGCCGTTTCCGCCCTCCTTTGGGCCATTTCCTTCCAGTCGCTTGAGCAGCGACACTCAGCTGCCTCCTATACCCATACTAGACGCCCCCCAGAAAGGCGAAACGGCGCTTAGCCTTGGGCGCCTCTTTGGACGGTACCGCCTCCTGAGCCGGCCGGGCGATTTGTCTGGCCAACTGCAGCACCGCACGCGACAGACTCGCATCCGGGTCCGAATCGACCAGCGGACGGCCCTGGTTGGCCGCCTGTAGCGGACCCGTGTCGTCATACGGTAGGCAGGCGAAGGCGCTGGTCCCCAGCGAACGCTCCATGTCCTGCGTCCTGACCGCGTGGCGCCGGCCGACGTGGCTGAGAATGAGGGAGTACCGCCGCCGCTCAAAATCGAGCGCGTCCAGCACTCCGAGCATCAGGCTGGTGCTCTTGATGGAAGGCACGTCCGGAGTGGAAACCAGGAGCAGGCGGTCGCTAGCATCTAGAGCCGCCAAAAGGGGTTCGCCGAGGTAGTGCCCGCCGTCGTACAGCACGTAGTCGGCTTTCTGCTTCAGGGCGGCCAGTGTTCTCCGGATGCATTCCCCGGTAACCAGATCAGCCATCTCCGGGACCGGCGGGGCCAGCAGCGCCCGGATCCCCGAGGGATGGGCGACGGCCATCTGCTCGGCGAAGGCCGAGTCCACTTCCTCCACGCGGCGGGCCAGTTCGCCAATGTGCCTCTCACTGTGCAAGTTCAGCATGACGCCCACGTCGCCGAACTGCAGCGAGCCATCGACCACCACGATCTCACCGTGGCTGACCTGACGAAGCGCCAAGGCCAGGTTGACCGTCAGCGTTGTCACCCCCGAACCACCTCGCGGCCCGAAGATGGTGATCACCTCCCCCTGCTGCTCCTGGCCCGAGGTCGGCGTCTCCGGGCCGGTGCGGTCCAGGGCGTTGACCTGACGGATCTTGTCCGCCAGATCATCCAACTCGCCGGGCTTGACGACGTACTCCCGGGCGCCGGCGTGCATGGCGCGCCGTACCGAGGCCAGGTCGCTGTTCGCCGACATGGCGATGATCTGCACCGAGGGCATGGTCTTTGTGATGGTCTGGGCCAGGGTCAGGCCGTCAACCAGGGGCAGGTCCATCTCCAGAAGCAGCACATCCGGTCGCGTCTCACGCAGCACCTGCAGCCCGGCCTGTCCGTCCGCTGCCGAGCCCACCACCTCAATTTCGCGCTGGTCATGCAGCAGCCGGAAGATCTGGGTCATGGCATCGGTGCTGTCGTCGAGGACGACGATACGAATCATTGCGCTCATCCCTAATGGCTATGGCGGCGCTCCGCCGCGTCTACTGGCTACCGCGGCTCCACCGCGCCCCTCACGACAATGGTGTCGGTGGTGACGTCCAACTTGGGCGGGTTCGGGACCCGGAAGCGACGCATCAGGTACTCCAGGGTAGCCGCATCCGTGTCCGATGCCTCGCTGTCGCCGTCGGCTCGTAGGGCGAGCGTCACCGACGCCTCGCCTTCACTCGCCAGGTCAATGAGCCACTTCAGCACCACCGAGTCTTGCGGCGTCACCAACACAGTCACCACTCCGGACAGGTCCACCGGCGCGGTTCCCGCTTCTGCTCCGCCCGTCGCCGTCGCTCCCGCTATCCAGGGGCCGACTCGGAGCACTTCGACGTCCTGAAGAATGGTCTGGGTGGTCAATCGGGGGATCTGAACGCCCTCTCCTTCGGCCGGCTTGCGGATCTGGGTCTCGCGATCGACGTCGATCATTTCGAAGCTCGCGATCACGTTCACGTGGTCTCCATCACGTATCCCACCGGCAACACGGGCCAGATCGCCCACCGGCATCGACACGGCCACTCGACCGGGTTGGAACAACTCCGCGGGGCGCTGCTGTCCCAAAGCGGAGGCTGCTTCCCGATCGTAGTACATCTCCGCCTGGAGGACGGTCCCCTGCGGGATGTCCATGGCGGCGGTCATCCCCACGGCCGCCATCGGGTCCCGCACCGCCTCCGCGGGGACGGGCTCGCCCGCCGCCACCGGAACCAGCTGCACCACCTCCAGGGTGATCTCATGTCCCTTGGGGATGTTCTGGGCAGCGCGAACAACCGGAACCGGCACCGGGGTAGGGGCCGACGCCGAGGCGGCAGGCTGCCGGCTCACCATCAGGAGAACCAAGGCCCCGGCCATGAGGCCCATCACTACTCCGATCAGGATGATCGCCTTGCCCTTCACGAATACCCCCCTGGCGGTCGGGACGATTGTGGACCCCCCGGCCTAGTGCCCAACGGCGTTGTTCGCCACCAGCGGAAGGTGGTACGAGCCCGCCTCCGGCCCCAGCTCGGCGATGGGAAACCGTCGCAGTGACATCAGGTTGTTCTCCTCGTTGCCCTCGCGGAAGCGTCCATAGTCGGCCGATCCGCCCACGTCTACCTGTGCATAGAGATCCAGCAGCGCCGTCTCGCGCAGCTGCAGCAGAGTCGGGAACGTTACGGTAGCCGTCATGCCCGGCTGCAGAGCGTCCACGGGCACTGTCTGCCGGAAG
>JAAYAV010000277.1 GCA_012719195.1 Anaerolineae bacterium
CACGGTGACATGGTGGGCGCTCACCGGATGTGGATCAAGGGGTGGATGCCCTACGAGGAGTGCTATCGCATTCCGCTGGTGATGCGCTGGCCCGGGCACATCGAACCGCGGTCGGTATCGCCGCGGCTAGTGCAGTCGATGGACATCGGTCCCACCCTGCTGGACCTGCTCGGCCTCGAGCCACTGCCGCAGGCGGACGGCCGTTCTCTGGCCCCGCTCCTCCAGGACCCAGGGCGCCGTGACTGGGACGACGAGGTGCTGTGCGCCTTCTACGGCGGCGAGTTCCTGTACACCCAGCGCATGGTCATCACGGGCCGGTTCAAGTACGTCTTCAATGGTTTCGATGCCGACGAGATGTACGACCTCAAGGCGGATCCGTCCGAGTTGACCAATGTGGTTGCGCGGAGGGATCACTCCGTTGTGGCGAGCGAGATGCGGGCGCGGCTCTGGCGCCTGATGAACCAGCACGGCGACCCCTACGGCGACGATACCGACGCCTACCAGGCTGACGGGGAGCGCCCCGATCGCTACGGCGCTGCGCGTTACTTGCCGCGATAAGCCCGCAGGCCCGTTGAAACGGACCTGCGTTTGTGCTAGGATGCACATACTCGGCTCGGACGGCTGGAGCGGCGGGAGCGATGTTGGCTCGCCCAGTCCGGAGTGGCCGCTGCTCGGCCACGGATCCGGTGGCAGAGTCCCCTTGCATTGCCCCGCGGTTGCCCAACCGTAGCGTGTCGTCATCGCATCAGCCGGCGGGACCCCGCCAGTGGTGCGGCTGGCGCCGGCGATAGGCAAGGAGGGCAAGATCGCACTATCACGGTGAGTATCGAAGCGAAGTTCGACGGTAGGCCGCTTGTAGTGCAGCAAGGAGAGGGTCATGGCTGATCAGCGGTTCAGGTTTACACGTCGCTCGTTCGTAATGGGTGCGGCCGCCAGTGCGGCTGCTGTGACCGGTTCCGGACTTCTGGGCGCAAGTGCCCAGGAGGAGGAATCTGAGACCAAGTATGCCTGGGAGACCCCTCCCGAGCCCATCGCCGAGGCCGATATCGCCCAGACCATCGACGCTGACGTGGTGGTGGTCGGGGCCGGCGTGGCAGGCGTTCTGGCAGCGGTGGCCGCCAATGAGGCGGGCGCCAAGGTCGTCATTCTGGAGAGGACCGACAAGGCGTCCGGTCGTGGCGGGGACAACAGCGCCATTGACAGCTTCAAGCATCGCGAGCTGGGCATTGAGCTCGACAAGCATGATATCGTGCGCCAGCTGTGGCACTGGGGACAGGGCCGCATCAATATGGAGCTGCTCTACCTCTGGGCCAACAACAGCAGCATGGTCCTGGATAGAATCGCGGAGATGCTGGCCGAAGAGGGCATGGACACGTACTTGGTTGTGCCCGACCGTACCGACGACAACGCGGCCGTGATCGACAGTTGGCCGCGCCCGGAGTCATTGCACGGCTGGGATTACCGGACGGAGACCATCGTCGAGTACCCCACCTGCCACCGCTTCGGCAGCGTCCACACCGACCAGAGCCTGTGGATCAACACCATCCTCACCAAGGCCATCGATGCGGGTGTGGAGGCTCACTTCCTCACTCGCGCCGAGCAGCTCATCCGCGAAGAGGGTGGCCGCGTCACTGGTGTGGTCGCTTCCACTGAGGACGGCGAGTACATCCAGTTCAACGCCGCCAAGGCTGTGATTCTGGCCACTGGCGACTACGGTGCCGACCCGGAGATGGTGGCCAAGTACACCCCGGAGAAGTTGCTCCCCGGTATGGTGCAGACTGGCACCGGCGACGGGCAGAAGATGGGCATGTGGATCGGCGCTCAGATGGAACAGCTTCCTCACTGCCCCATGAGCCACGCCTTCCACAGCTTCGGGACTAACGCCCTCCTGCAGGTGAACAAAGAGGGCAAGCGGTTCTACAACGAAGACGCCGACACGGAGAGCATCGCCAACCAGTACTACGAGCAGGGCGGCGGCTGGGTGATCGTCGACAGCAGTTGGCAAGAGGACTTCCCCAAGATGGGGTTTGGCTTCTTCCGCCAGGGAGTTGTCAACGAACTCGTCATCGAGGAGTTCGAGGCCAAGATCGAGGCCGGACGCCTGCTGACAGCCGACACCGTCGAGGAACTGGCCGCTCTCATGGAGGTCCCGGCGGAGAACCTGCAGGCCACCATCGACCGCTACAATGAACTCTGCTATGTGGGCGAGGATCGCGACTTCGGCAAGCGCGCCGATCGCCTCACCCCGGTGGACGAACCGCCCTACTATGCCTCCTTCATGGGCCCGCCCGCCGGAGCGCTGGTGGTTCTGGGTGGCCTGCTGACCAACAACAAGCTGCAGGCCCTAGATGCCGACGGAAGCGTGATCGGCGGCCTCTACTGCGCCGGCAACACCGTTGGCCGCCGCTTCAAGGGTGGCTATCCGGTGATCTGCCCCGGCCTCAGCCACGGCGTGGCGTGGACGCACGGCTACCTGGCCGGCCAGTGGGCGGCAGAGGAAGAAGTCTAGTCCGGTACCCTCGTGCTCCAGCGCGGGCACACTAGCGTGCAAAGGCGTCGGGAACTCCTGGTTGGGGGCTCCCGACGCCTGTTTGTGCCCCCATGGCAGGCTGGACGCACGGCAGCGGCTGCGGCACACTGAAGCGCGGCAATCCGGCACGGGAGGGCATCATGGCGGCTGCGATCGGGGTAGGCGTGGTGGGGCTTGGCGGGCGAGGGCGCTACTTCTGTGACCTGTACGGCAGCAACCCCCGGTCTCGCCTGGTCGGGGTCTGCGACTTGTCTGAGGCCCGGCTGGATCTGGTCCGGGGTCGCTGGGGAGACTCCACCGGCTACCACCGCCACCTAGAAGACCTGCTCGCCGCACCCGGGCTAGATGCCGTGATTGTTGCCACCGACGACCCGCACCACGCCGGCCCGACGGTGCAAGCGCTCGGAGCGGGTAAGCACGTCATGGTGGAGAAGCCCATGGCACAGACCATCGCTGACTGCCAGGCGATGGCTAGAGCGGCAGCCGTCGCCGACGGCGTGTTCATGATCGGGCTGGAGTTGCGCCACTGTGTCCTCTTCGAGCGCGTCCGGCAACTGCTGGACCAGGGCGTCATCGGCCGGGTGCTCCTCGGCTGGGGCATCGATAACGTCTCCGTGGGGGGCAACTACTTCTACCATAACCGCATGCGACGGCGGGACTACATCAAGAGCCTGCTCATACAGAAAGCCTGCCACTCCCTCGACCTCTTGAACTGGTACATGGGAGGGAGGCCCACGCAGGTCTTCGCCTACGGCGGCCTGGACTACTACGGCCGGACGGAGTCCGCCGACAAGCGCTGCCGTGACTGCGAGCGAGCGGCCCAGTGCCCGTTCTACGTCAACCACGACCGCTTCGTGATGGACTACGGCGCCACGGTTCAGATCGACGACCTCTGCGTCTGGGGCGCCGACGCCGACGTGCCCGACAACTCGGTCCTGGCCGTCAGCTACGACAACGGAACCCGGGCCAGCTTCACCGAGTGTCATTTCACCCCGGAGTATACCCGCGAGTTCACCTTTGTCGGCGAGGGCGGCAAGCTGTACGCTCTCTACAACAACGAGGGCAACTTCCTTATCCGGGTGCAGCACCGTTTCACCGATCACGTGGATGAGTACCGGCCGGTATTCACCGGCGGTCACCACGGCGGCGGCGACCTGCGCATCATGGAGGAGTTCCTGGACTGCATCGCCAGGGGACGCGCGCCGCGCGCCGGGGTCGAGGCCGCCTACGACTCGACGGCCCTGGCCATAGCGGCGGAGGATTCCATTCAGAACGGTGTGCCGGTGGACATCCCGCCGATGCTCGGCTGAGGGTCCGCACACTCGCCCGGCCACCCAACCGACCGAGAAGGGGACGGCACTTGCTGCAAATGACGCTTGACCTGCTCCGCTGCCCTTACTGCGCCAGTTCCGATGCGCTTGCCGTAGCGGAGGCGGAGTGGCGCCTGGTGGACTATCAGGACGGCGCGCGCCGGGAGATGGTGTCGGGGCGGCTGGTCTGTCCTGGCTGTGGCGCCGCGTTCCCGGTGGCCGACTATGTGCCCTCATTCGCTGCTGCCCTGCCCCAGGACGTTCGCGCCGACGCCGACTACTGGGGCCGCTACTATGCCGGCGAGGCCGCCAAGGGCAACCACACCTACATGGAGCCACGGCTGGCTCGTGCCGGACGCGCCGCCGCCGCCTATGACCCGGAGGCGTTCATCCTCCGGCACCCGCTCCTCAAGGAGAGAGGCCGCTGCCTCGACCTTGGCTGCGGCAGTGGATGGACGACGCTCATGCTGGGGCGAGAGGGGTTCGCCGCCCTGGGCCTGGAGCCGGCCCTTGGCAGCGTGGTGGTGGCCAAGCGCTACGCCATGGAGCAGGGGACCCCGGTGGACTATGTGTGCGGGGCTCCCGGCTACGTGCACTTCGCCGCAGGGGCCATGGACGCCGTCTTCGCCTTCCACAGCCTCCATCACGTGCCCGACTTGCTCGACGTCATGCCGCAGATCACCGGCTGGCTGAAAACGGGAGGCGTACTGGCGGTGGACGAGCACGTGCAGAGTCGCCCCCAGTACTGGGAGCTGGCGGGGCTCATCGGCAGCCAGTTGGGGGTGCCCAAGTCGCCACCGTCCACCGGGGCCGAACCCTCCGCCAATGAGGACTGCAGCCAAGCGGCGGTGTTGCCCGCCATCGCCACCCACCTGCACGTTGCCGACCTTAAGTTCCGTCACGTCGCATTCGACGGAGTCGCCGACTGGGCCTCGGGTGGAGAGGCGCCCAGCGACGCAGTGCTGGATCTGGCGCGGGGGCTCTCCAATGCCGTTGCGGAATGGAGGCCGGGCGACGTCGAGTATGCTACGGTCCTCGCCATCAAGGGGGCCCAGCCGCCAGGCGCCGAGGATCGGCGGGCGCTGGAGGCCAAGGTGCCGGCGCCGCTATGGCCGTTGTTCGACTGCGGTCGCGCTACCGGCTCGGTGGGGGGCCATACCTGGGGGGCGCGGCTGCGGCGAGCCTACCGGCTGCTACTGGCCCGCGGACCCAAAGCCCTCCTGCGCGAGGCGGCCGGGTACTGGCACTGGCGCCTGGGACAGTAGCCGGCCGCCTAGTCTGCCGGAGCCGGTGCGTCTGACCCCAGTTCGGCCTTGAGCAGACGTAGTCGCGCCAGTTCCCATTCCTCCAGGATGGCGGCATTCTGCCTGAGCCAAGCCTCGGTCAGACCGCGATGGTCCCACATCTCCGCCTCGGAGAGCACCAGCCACACGCGCTGGTGTGCCTGCGTTCCCACGGAGAAGTACCGTCCCGCCTCTTCGGGACTCATGCCGTAGTTGGTGAACGGCCCTTCCAGGATCGGGTAACCCTCGCCCAGGTAGTAGTCCATGGAGTAGCGCAGGTACGGGATCTGGAGCAGCAGCAGGTCGCCTTCCTGCCACTGCTGCTGCACGATGCGGGCGGCACTGCGGGTGTCGGTCTTGATGCTGTATGAGGTCTGCTGCCGGATCCCGTGTAGCTGCACCGCTAGCGTGACTGCCAGCACGAGTAGGCCCGCGCCCCAGGACCGCCGGGAGACGCGCTCCACCCCGACGGCCGCCAGCAGGAGCAGAGCCGGCAGCGATGCGATTAGGTAGCGGTCGGTGAAGACCGGAGCGCGCAGCGAGATCAGGTGCACCAGCAGGACCGGCACAGTCAGCCAGCCGATGAGGAACCGCGCCCCTGCGTCCAGGCGTGGCCTTAGGGCGAGGCCGGCGAGGGCCAGGGCGAAGGGCGCCATCAGTCGAGCGTCGGCGCTGGCCACAATTCCCAGGGTCCAGCCGCGGGCGAGTATCTCCAGCATGTCCGGTAGCGGGTAGTAGGGATGGCCGGTCTGGAAGGCGTTGAGCAAGAGCGGCGCCTGCCAGGCGGCCAAGGGGACGTAGGGGATCACGAGCACCGCCAGGCTCAAGGCGAACGGACGCAGCTTCGGTCGGCTGCGGGGCCAGGCGAGCAGGTAGGCGAGGGCGTGGGCGGGTATGAGAAGGACCCCAAGCACGTGGACATAGGGAAGGGTCGCCGTCAGCAGGACATAGCCGGACCATCGCTTGCGTCCCCCGTCCTGCAGCGCCCGCAGCAGTAACGTGGTGGAGGCGGCCCCGAGAAGGGCGAGAAGGGAGTACATCTTGAGTTCCTGGGAGTACCAGGTCAAATAGGCAGACATGGCGGCCAACGCGGCGGCCGCCAGCCCGGTCCGGCGCGACGAGAGCGCGGCGCCGAGACGGTAGACGACCGGCGTCAGGGCCACCCCGGCGAGCAGGGAGGAGAAGCGGGCGGCGAACTCGCTGGTTCCGGTCCAGTCGAGCCAGAGCCCCAGCAACCAGGTGTAGAGCGGTCCGTTCCAGCCCAGTTGGCGTAGAGAGGTGACAGAGCCGGCCTGAGCGAAGCGGATGGCGTCCACCTCGTCGCGCCAGAGGCTCTGGAAGGTGAGACCGTGCAGCCGGAGGCCCAGGGCGGCCAGCACCAGGGCGTAGGGCAGTACTCGACGGGCGCTACGGATCAACTGGGTCAACGCTTTCGGTCAGCCACTCTAGGTAGTCGGTGCTGGACTCCGCCGGGGCGAGGCCAAGGGTCTCGGGAACCACGTAGGAGTGGACCTGTCGCAGGCGGGCCTCCAGCGCCGGTAGAGCGCGCGGCAGTCTTGATCAGGAGCAGGCACTCTCTGTCCCGTTGAACCTCGCCGTGCCAGCGGTAGGTGGACCTCGCGACCGCGAGCACGTTGACGCAGGGCGCCGGCCGCTCGAGAACGAGCGCATCGGCGATGGCCTGCGCCCTCTCGGGCGGGGCCGCCGTTGGCACCACTCTCGCCTTGTCAGCCGGCTGCATCAAGTCGCCTCCTGATTGGTACGCCACACGAGCGCAGGCAGGCCGTTCGCTTGGCGTTGTCACCACCAGTCGCGTAGACTGCCGCCCTATCTGGTGTGGCGGGGAGACGCATGAAGGCGAGTCGGGTGGTCCGCACGCTTCTCATCAGCAACTTCTTCATGGGCATCGGCTTCAACGTCTGGATGGCCGTGTTCAACAACTTCGCTGTGGAGGAGCTGTCCATCGGAGCCGCTCAGATGGGCATCCTTCAGTCGGTCCGCGAGGTACCGGGCGTCCTGGGGTTCGCCACCAGCTACCTGGCGATGCTCTTGCCCGAACTCACTCTGGCCTCGCTGAGCGTCGTGGGTACCGGGGTCGGACTCGGGCTTATGGCGCTCGCCACCGGCATGGTGAGCCTGCTTGTCTACTTGATGGTCTTCTCCACCGGCTTTCACATCTACCACCCGGCCAGCTCCGCCGTCGCGCTCATGGAATCGCGCGGCGGAGACACACCGCGGCTGTTGGGGCGGATGGGGTCGGTCAATGCTGGGGCGGCCGTGCTGGCGACCGCGTTCGTGTTCTTCGCCGTCGGCCCGTTGGGCTTCCGCTGGACGCTGGCCCTCGCCGGGGCCGTGACCTTACTGGGTGGGCTGTTCTGCCTCAGGACCGGCCGCCGGGAGCAGGGTCTGCAGAAACAGCACAAGGTGGTCTTCCGCTCCCGCTACTGGGTGTTCTACGCGCTGACGTTCCTGATGGGTAGCCGCAGGCACATCTTCAGCACCTTCGCCGTCTTCCTGCTGGTCAATAACTACAGGATCCCGGCGCAGACGACGGCCGTGCTCTACCTGGCCAGCAGCCTCCTCGTCACCTACGTGGCGAGCTTGCAGGGGCGGCTGGTGGCCAACCTGGGCGAGCGCGTGACCATGACGGCCTACTTCGCTATCATTGTGCTGATCTGCCTCGGCTATGCCTATGTCTCCTGGCTGCCCCTGCTGTACGTGCTCTTCGTGGGAGACAGCGTCATGGCCGGGTTCGGCATCGCCGTCAACTCCTACTTCCGCAAGATCGCGCCGGAGTCGGAGGTGACGGCGAATATGTCTATGTCCCAGACCATCAACCACGTGTCGGCCTTGTTCGTTCCCGCCCTGGGTGGACTGGTGTGGGAGCGCTTCGGCTTCCAGTCCACCTTCATCTTTGGGGCGGTAGTGGCCGCAATCTGCCTGGTGGTAAGCCAGTGGTTGACGTCGCAGCAGAGCCCGGTGCTTGAGGGCAGCGGTGGGCTGACTACATAGAGGCGCGGCCCGAGACCGCCATGGAGGTGAGACGGGTGTTCTCTTCGATGGCGAGGATCACGTAGATCCCTTCGGCGGCTGCGTACAAGATGATGAAGTACAGCACGCCTGCCAGAATGAAGACGCCGCCCATGACGATCGCTGCGAAGGCGCCGCCTATGGCGTAGCCGGCGACCTCGTCGCCCAGGGCGTCCGTGATGCTGCCCATGGTGCTACCAAGTCCGGCAACCGCCATGAGAATGCCGCCGAGTATGGCAAGGACAAGGACGATCCAGGCCAGAACCTTGAGCAAGGTACCGATCGTACGAAGGACGCGGAACCGCTTTTCCATGCTAGACTCCTCCGGTCGCAGATGACGGTGGGACCCGCTGGCATTGTACTGCGGTTCGCCCTGCGGCGGAACCGCCCCAACATCAGACGGGACGTGCAACTTCAGGGCCAGAGCGCGATCTTGCGGGCCGTGGCAGCGATGGGCATTGGTGGGAGAACGAGCAATCCTTAGGAGGAGCGGAAATGCTACCCAGCAGCATGAAGGCTGTGGTTTGCCACGGAGTGGGTGACTACCGGCTGGAGGAGGTACCGATCCCTGAGGTCGGGCCCGACGAGGTGTTGGTGCGCATAGACGCCACCGGAGTGTGCGCCAGTGACGTCAAGGCGGCGCACGGCGCGGGACGCATCTGGGGATCGGACGAGTTCCCCGCCTACATCCAGCCGCCGGTGATACCCGGCCACGAGTTCGTCGGCACGGTCGTGGCGCTAGGGGAAGGAGCGGAGGCCAAGCACGGCGTGTCGTTGGGCGACCGCGCGATCGCGGAGCAGATCGTGCCCTGTTGGCAGTGCCGGTTCTGCCGCCGCGGCCAGTACTGGATGTGCGAGCAGCACGACATCTTCGGCTTCCGGCAGCGGGCACAGGGCTCGTGGGCCGAGTACATGAAGTTCCCCGCCGACAGCGTCGTGCATAAAGTGCCCGCGGATCTCCCGGTGGAGATCGCTGCTCTCATCGAGCCTTTGGCCTGCGCCATCCACGCCGTGGAGCGGGCGAGCATCGAACTCGACGACACGGTGGTCATCGCCGGAATGGGGCCCATAGGCCTCTGCATGCTACAGGTCGCGCGCCTGAAGTCGCCCGCCTCACTCATCGCGCTTGACGTGCGAGAGAAGCGGCTGGAGGTGGCGGCGAGGCTGGGAGCGGACTTGGTGCTGAGCCCGGTGAAGGAGGATGTCATCGCCCGAGTGATGGACCTCACCGAAGGCTATGGCTGCGATGTGTACATCGAGGTGACCGGTTCGCCCAAGGGCGTACATCAGGGCCTGCAGATGATCCGCAAGCTGGGCCGTTTCGTTGAGTTCAGCGTGATGGCCGAGCCGGCGACGGTCGATTGGTCCATCATCGGGGATCAAAAGGAACTGGACATCCTGGGTGCCCATCTCGGGCCCTACGCCTATCCCAAGGCGATTCGGTTCCTGCAGGATGGCTCGGTGGATGGGAAGGCGCTGGTCACCCACACGTTGCCGCTCGAGGGCTTCGCCGAGGCGTTGGCCATCGCCGAGAAGGGCGAAGACTCACTCAAGGTCGTGATGCTTCCCTAGGGGCGGGCTCAGTCTGAAACTGGCAGCAGCCGGTAGATGCGGATCACCGGGTCGTGCCAGGGCGCCGGGGTGCCGGTGAACTCGGCCGCCAACTGCTGGGTCTTGAAGAGATCGCGGTACACCGAGACGTCGTCCGGATAGGCGTCGGGGGCGTCCAGGTACCAATGGGCCCCAACCGGGGGGTGGCCGGTGATCGAGCGGGTGGCAATGGTGCTGGTGTAGTGCCACACCACGATCTGACTGTGGCGCAGCGTCCGGCCGAGCGGCCAGCCAAGGACAAGGGTGGCGAGGGCGACGGTCGACCGCGCCCCCCATGCGGCTTGTTAGAGCAGGAGGATGACTATGGGTGGCAACCGGAACGATGGGTGTCTGCCGGGCTTGTTGAAGCTGGGCGCACTGACCTGGGTGCATGACTGGCTCCAGGGGCGAGCCGGGTTCGGCAAGGGCTGCTCCTGCAGCGGGATCGGCTGTGGCCTGATCCTGTTGGTGGCCTTCCTGCTGATGGCCTGCGGCATTGTCTTCGACACGAACTGGTTCCGTCTGCTGACGGTTCTGGTGCCGCTGCCCTGACGTGCCGGCGCGCTACGGCATTGCCCAAGGCGCGACGACGCGGCTACAATCGGCCTCCGGTTGGTACAACATCAGATAGTGAGGCGAGCAGATGGCCAAGGGTCAGGTAGGGTTCGGAGTCATTGGGTTGGGGATGGGGCGGCATCACATTCAGCGCATAGTGCCGGCCGCCCACGCCCGGTTGGTGGGGATCTGCGACGCCAATCCGGAGCGCCTGGAGACGGTCGGCGACGAGTTCGGCGTGGCCTGGCGAAGCACCGAGTATGCGGAGCTACTCGCTCACCCGGACGTGGACGCCGTGGTGGTGGCGCTGCCCAACTTCCTGCACGCGCCCGTTTCCATAGCCGCCCTTCAGGCCGGGAAGCATGTCCTCTGTGAGAAGCCCATGGCGCGCAATGCCCGAGAGGCCGAGGAGATGCTGGCCGCCAGCCGGGCAGCCGGCCGATACCTCATGATCCACTTCAACTACCGCTTCACGCCGCCAGCGCTGGCCCTGCACGACTTCGTCCAGTCCGGTGGGCTGGGCGAAGCTTACCACGCGCGCTCGTGGTGGCACCGCACACGTGGTATACCCGGCCTAGGCGGCTGGTTCACCTCCAAGGAGGCCGCTGGTGGCGGTCCGCTGGTGGACCTGGGCGTGCACCGGCTGGATCTCGCCCTGTGGCTGATGGGCTACCCGCATGCAGTCAGCGTGTCCGGCGCTACCTACTCCGCACTGGGCCGGGAACTGGCGGGCCGATCGGGCAAGTCGCTCGATGTGGAGGACATGGCTTCGGCGTTTGTGCGGTTCGACAACGGAGCCACGCTGGTCCTGGAAGCCAGTTGGGCGGCCAACGGCGAGCGGCGCGAGGAGATGCTGACCCAGGTGTACGGCACCAAGGCGGGCCTGGTGCATCGCAACCGGGGCGAAGGGTACGAGTTCGAGGCCCGTATCTTCGCTGAACGCGATGGTGAGTATGCGACCATCGAGCCCGCTCTACCCGAACACATCGAGACACCCCAGGAGCACTTCGCCCGCTGCATTCTGGAGGGCAGGACTCCGTCCGCGACTGGCGAGCAGGGCCTCGAGGTAATGCGGATCCTGGACGCCGCCTATCTCTCGGCGGAGCGGGGCGAGGAAGTACGGCTGTAGCGAGTCAGTGACCGGACACAAGCACAGGGGGCCGGA
>JAAYAV010000278.1 GCA_012719195.1 Anaerolineae bacterium
AAGGGGTTCATGCGCATCGTGTCGCTGGCCCCCGAGGCGCTCTAGGGGCCACGAGGGAGAACTAGGTGAGAAAGATAAGGCGCAACGACAACGTGGTAGTCATCAGCGGCGAGCACCGCGGCCTCCAAGGGCAGGTGCTTCGCATTGATACCGGGAAGGACAAGGCCGTTGTCCAGGGTGTGAACCTGGTCAAGGTGCATGAGAAGCGGACGCGTCAGCGGGATGGCGGCATCATCGAGCGCGAGGCGCCGGTGCACGTGTCCAACTTGGCGGTGGTGTGTCCCGCCTGCGGCGAGAGCGGCCGCTTGGGAGTGACGGTTACGGCTGAGGGCAAGCGAGTGCGCTTCTGCAAGAAGTGCAACGAGACGATTGAGTAGACGGGAGACAGTTTGATGCCAAGGGTCGAGGACCTTTACCAGTCAGAGATCGTCCCCCGGATGATGGAGGAGTTTGGTTACGCCAACATCATGCAGGTGCCGCGTGTGACGAAGGTGGTGCTGAACGTGGGCGTGGGCGAGGCTCTCACCAACGCCAAGGCGCTTGACGCCGCCTCCGAGGACATCACCGCCATCACCGGGCAGAAGCCGGCGATACGGCGAGCGCGGAAGTCTATCGCCAACTTCAAGCTCCGGGCCGGTTCGCCCGTGGGCGCGCGGGTGACGCTGCGGGGCGACCGGATGTATGACTTCCTCGACCGCTTGATCAGCGTGGCGCTACCTCGCCAGCGGGACTTCCGCGGTATTTCCGCCGACTCCTTCGACGGCCGGGGCAACTACACACTGGGCATGCGCGAGCAGTTGGTGTGGCCCGAGATCGACTACGACAAGATCGATCAGGTGCGCGGTATGGAGATCACAATCGTCACCACGGCGAGGACGGACGAAGAGGGCCGTCGGCTGCTGCAGCTGATGGGCATGCCCTTCGCCATCGCCGCCTGATTAGCGTTCGTTTGAGTTTGCCGGAGGGACTGTGGCGAAGAAATCAATGATCGCGAGAGAGACCAAGCGCAAGTACCCGACGCGGGTGGTGAACCGCTGCAACTTGTGCGGCCGGCCGCGAGCCTACATGCGACGATTCGGTCTCTGCCGTATCTGCTTCCGACATGAGGCGCTCGAGGGACGGATCCCGGGCGTGCGCAAGTCGAGCTGGTGATCCGGGGCGATAGAGGAGAGTAGGGGTATAGTTATGACCACAAGCGACCCGATTGCTGACATGCTCGCACGCGTCCGGAACGCAGTCCTCGTGGGGCACAGCCACGTGGTGATGCCTTCATCCAAGATGAAGGTCGAGATTGCCCGGGTGCTCAAGGACGAGGGGTACATCCGGAACTACGAGGTTATTCATGACGGCCCGCGCTCAACCCTTAGAGTGTGGCTGAAGTACTCCGAGGACAAGACACCGGTGATCACCGGGCTCTCTCGGGTGAGTCGCCCGGGCAGGCGGGAATACCGCGGCCGGCGTGACGTGCCCTGGGTGATGAGCGGCCTCGGGATAGCTATTCTCAGCACGCCGTTGGGGGTCATGACTGACCAGCAGGCACGCCGCAGCCGGGTGGGCGGCGAGGTACTCTGCCAGGTTTGGTAGAGTAGCGCCGCCAGTCACCCAGGGGAGTTGGGACATGTCTCGTATAGGTAAGCAACCAATCGGAATTCCTGCCGGCGTGCAGGTGAAGCTGGACGGGACCTCGATCGAGGTTACCGGACCCAAGGGAAAGCTCTTCCGTCGGTTCAACCCGGAGATGGCCGTCAAGGTTGAGAAGGAAGAGGGCGGCTCTTTCATCAAGGTTGAGCGGCCGGGCGATGCGCCGAGGCTGCGGGCTCTCCATGGCCTCACTCGGGCGCTCCTGGCCAACATGGTGACGGGCGTGAGCGACGGCTTCCGACGCGAGCTCCGGATCGAGGGCACCGGGTACCGGGCGGAGTTGCAGGGCAACACGCTCGTGCTGATGGTGGGCTACTCGCATCCGGTGCGCTTCGAGGCGAGCGGCACCATCTCGTTCGAGGTGGATCGTAGCGGCCGCCAGGTGGTTGTCCATGGCGTGGACAAGGAAGAGGTAGGCGAACTGGCCGCCAAGATTCGTGGTACCCGCCCGCCGGAGCCGTACCTGGGCAAGGGTATCCAGTATGCCGGTGAGCGCATTCGTCGCAAGGCCGGTAAGGCCGGCGCCGTTTAGTCGATTCTAGATCGTGCCGGCTGTTCATTCGCGAGGCCAGGCAGCCGAGGAGTTGTGTCATGGCGAATGTGCGGAATAAGGAACTAGCACGGCAGCACCGTCACTCTCGGGTACGCCAGCGCGTTGTGGGTACCCCGGAGCGGCCGCGGCTGAACGTGTTCCGCAGTCTGAAGCACATATACGTGCAGTTGGTAGATGATACGGTGGGTAGCACCGTGGCGTCGGCATCCACTCTGGACCCGGAGATTCGCGAGCGGGCGTCGTCTCTTCCGAAGATGGCGGCGGCCGAGCTCGTGGGTGAGATCGTGGCGCAGCGTGCCCGTGAGAAGGGGATCACCAAGGTGGTCTTCGATCGCGCTGGCTATGCCTACCACGGCCGCGTCCAGAAGCTGGCCGAAGCGGCCCGCAAGAGTGGACTGGACTTCTGACGCAGGCGCGTCGGCTAGACTTGTTAGGGAGGGAGCATGGCCGCTAGGGGTTACCCCGAGGCTGAGGAGTTCGACGAGCGCGTAGTCGAGATCAACCGTGTGGCGAAGGTGCTGAAGGGCGGGCGCCGCTTCGGCTTCCGCACCCTGGTGGTAGTGGGAGATAACCGCGGCCACGTGGGCACGGGCATCGGCAAGGCGAGGGAAGTACCTTCGGCAGTCCGCAAGGGCATGGACCGGGCGCGGCGCTCGATGGTCAGCGTGCCGCTGCGGGACAACACCATACCGCATCCGGTCATCGGCACCCACGGTTCGACTAAGGTCCTGCTGCGTCCAGCGGCTCCCGGCACTGGGGTTATCGCTGGCGGGCCGGTCCGCTCCGTGGTAGAGGCGGCCGGAGTTCGCGATATACTGTCCAAGGCCATGGGCAGCCGGAACCCGCTCAACGTGGTTCGGGCCACCATGGACGCGCTCAGCCAGTTGCGCACGCCAGAAGACGTGGCGCGCTTGCGGGGCAAGGATCAGTCCGAAGTGCTTCCGTTCTGGGAGAGGGGGAGCAATGAGTGAGGGGAAGACCATCACCCTTCGCCTGGTGCGCAGCCCGATAGGTTCCCTCGAGAGGCACAAGCGTACCGTGCGTGCGCTTGGGCTGCGTAAGCTGGGCCAGGAAGTGGAGAGGGCGGACGAGGCTAGTGTGCGCGGCATGGTGGCCTCGGTGACGCATCTCGTAGAGATAGTGGAAAAGGAAGGCTGAGGGCCGCTATGAAGCTGAACGAGCTGGCACCCCAACCGGGGTCGCGTAAGCGTAGCAGAAGAGTCGGACGTGGTCCGGCAGGCGGTCAGGGCAAGACTGCCGGCCGCGGCACCAAGGGGCAGAACTCCCGCTCCGGCGGGGGCAAGGGCCCGTACTTCGAGGGCGGTCAGTTGCCGCTGGTGCGGAGGCTCCCCTGGCGGCGCGGCTTCCGGCCTGTGAACCGCATACCGTACACCCCTGTGAACCTGGAGCGCCTGGCCGCCTTTGAGGCCGGTTCGGTGGTCACTCCGCAGGACATGGCTGTGGCCGGCCTGATCAAGCATGGCGACGCTCGCGTGAAGGTGCTTGGCAGCGGCGATATCGACCGGGCGCTCACCATCCGGGCACAGGCTTTCTCCGTCTCCGCCCGCGAGAAGATCGAGGCGGCCGGCGGCAAGGCCGAGGTGCTCGAGAGCTAGCTTGGGCTGGACTAAGGTAGGCGGAGCGAGGGACAGACAGAGATGATCGAGGCGCTACGAAACGCTCTGCGGATGCCGGATCTGCGCAAGAAGATCCTCTTCACTTTGGGGATCCTGGTGATCTACCGGTTCGCGGCGCATGTCCCGGTTCCGGGCGTCAACAGAGAGGCGTTGGCTTCCGCCTTCAGCGGGTCGGGAACAGGACAGATGCTCAACTTCCTGAACCTGCTGTCCGGTGGTGCCCTCGCCGAGTTCTCGGTCATGGCCCTCGGCGTCTATCCCTACATCACGGCGCAGATCGTGATCCAGCTGCTTACCCCGCTCATCCCGCAGCTACAGGCGCTGGCGAAGGAAGGAGAGGCGGGTAGGCAGAAGTCCACTCTGTACACCTACATCTTGACTATCCCGCTGGCGCTCTTGCAGGGCGTCGCGCAGGGCGCACTCATGATGCAGTACGGGGTTCTCACTCGCTTCGGCCTCGGCGGAGCGACGCTGGTCACCATCAGCATCCTGGCCAGCCTCGTCGCGGGTACCATGCTGGCGGTCTGGCTAGGCGAGCTCATCAGCCAGGAAGGCATCGGCAACGGCATCTCAATTATCATCCTGGGCGGTATTGTGGCCCAGGTCCCGGGGAATATCGCCAGCCTGATTGTCGGTGATGTCACCGGGCTGATCGCCTTCATCATCCTCACCATCATTACCGTGGGCGTGATCGTGGTAGTGCAGGAGGGTGAGCGGCGCATCCCGGTGCAGTATGGTCGGCGCGTGGTCGCCATGCGAGGCAACCGGCTCCGGGTGGCGGGTGGTCAGGCCACACATGTGCCGCTGAAGGTCAACTCCGCCGGCATGATCCCGCTGATCTTTGCGCAGGCTATTCTGATCTTTCCCAGCGCGATCGCTAGCTTCATGGCTCTATCCGCCAACGGGCTTATCGCCGGGGTGGGATCGTTCATCGCCCGGAACTTTGGCTCCACCGGTAACATGTACTGGATCGCGTACTTCCTGATGGTGGTCGCCTTCACCTACTTCTACACCGACGTGATGTTCCGGCAGCAGAACCTGGCGGAGATGCTCCAGCGCCAGGGAGGGTTCATTCCGGGCATCCGGCCCGGCAAGCGGACTGAGGACTACCTGAACGGGGTGGTGCAGCGAATCACCCTTGTGGGGGCGCTGTTCCTGGGGACGGTGGCAGTGTTGCCCTGGCTGGTGCGTGGCGTGGCACAGACCAACACCATGCTCATCACTAGCGCCGGTCTGCTCATTGTGGTGGGTGTAGTGCTGGACACAATGCGCCAGCTGGAGGCGCAGCTCCTCATGCGGCGCTACGAAGGGTTCTTGCGGCGGTAGTTAGGGGGAAGCTATAATGTCAACTTCGGCATCCGGCTACATAGTCCTGTTGGGCGCCCCTGGCGCCGGCAAGGGCACCCAGGCTGAGCGCCTAGAGAAAGACATAGAGCTGCCGCACATCGCCACCGGTGACCTGTTTCGCGCGGCGCTGAAGCAGCAGACGGAGTTGGGCAAGCTAGCCCAGTCCTACATGGATCGCGGCGTGCTGGTTCCCGACGATGTCACCATCGCCATGGTGAAGGAGCGCTTCGGCCAGGCGGACGCCTCACGGGGCGCTATCCTGGATGGGTTCCCGCGGACGGTGGAACAGGCGGTAGCGCTGGACTCGATCCTGGCGGAGCGGGGTGCAGGCGTGACCATCGCTCCCTACATCAAGGTGAGCACCGACACGCTGCTGGCTCGGCTGGCAGGGCGCTGGGTCTGCCGGGGTTGCGGGGCGGTGTACCACATGCTCTACAGCCCACCGGCGCGTGAGGGCGTATGCGATAGCTGCGGCGGCGAGTTGTACCAGCGCAGCGATGACACGCCGGAGACGCACCTGAAGCGGATCCAGGTGTACCTGGAAGAGACGGCACCGCTGATCGAGTTCTATCGCGACCGTGGCCTTCTCGCTGAGGTGGATGGCGAACAGGACATAGAGGGCGTCTACGCCGACTTGCTGAGGCTGGTACGTGGTGCGACGCAAAGCTCTTCGTAGCCGGCGCCCGACGGTGCGGCTCAAGCGTCCGGCCGAAGTCTCGGCCATGGGGCGTGCGGGGCGGGTGGTGGCGCAGGCACTGCGCGAAGTCGCCGCTGCGTCCGAGCCCGGCGTGACTACGGGCCAACTGAACAAGATAGTGGACGACGTTATCACCGCTGCGGGGGGCATCGCCTCCTTCAAGGGCGTACCGGCCATCGTTCCCGGTGGCCCGGCCTTCCCGGCAGCCAGTTGCGTATCCGTGAACGAGGAAGTCGTGCACGGGCTACCGGGAGAGCGGGTGCTCCGCTCGGGTGACATCGTCAGTGTGGACGTAGGGGTCATACTGGACGGCTGGCACGGAGACGCTGCGGTTACGGTAGGTGTCGGGCCCATTGGTCCCCAGGCAGAGTTGCTGGTCCGGGTGACACGCGAGGCGCTCCTGGCGGGCATCGACGCGGCACGAGCCGGCGGTTGGCTCGGAGATATATCGGCCGCCATCCAGGCGCAGGGCGAGAAGCACGGTCTGGCCGTGGTGCGCGACTTCACCGGCCACGCTATCGGCCGGGAGATGCACGAGGGGTTCCAGATCCCCAACTTCGGGGTTCCGAAGACGGGGATGCGGCTGCGCGCAGGGATGACGATGGCGATCGAGCCGATGTTCACCCTCGGCAGCGCAGAGGTGGCCATCCGTAGTGACGGGTGGACGGTGACGACGGTGGACAACAGTCTGTCTGCTCATTGGGAGCACACCATAGCGGTGACCGACGGTGAGCCGGCGGTCCTCACAGTCGAATAGGAAGGTGTGACGGCAATGAAGGTATCACCATCGGTCAAGAAGCGATGTGAGAAGTGCAAGATCATCAAGCGGCGTGGGGTCGTGCGGATCATCTGCGTGAACCCCAAGCACAAGCAGCGCCAAGGCTAAATGTTGGCCGAGAGCACACAGGGAGATAGAGCATGGCCCGTATAGCTGGAGTGGATCTACCTCGGGACAAGCGCGTCGAGATAGGGCTGACCTACATCTTCGGTGTTGGCCGAACGACCAGCAAGAGGGTGCTTTCCCAGGCCGGCGTCGATCCCAACACCCGGGTACGTGAGCTGACGGAGACGGAGGCCAACCGGCTGCGCGAACTCGTCGAGAGGAACATCCGCGTCGAGGGCGATCTGCGGCGCCAGTTGGCCATGGACATCCAGCGACTGGTGGAAATCGGCAGCTATCGCGGCCTTCGGCACCGGCGGGGCCTCCCCGTGCGCGGGCAGAGGACGCGGACTAACGCGCGCACGCGACGTGGTAGGCCGAAGACAGTGGCCGGACGTCGTCGGGCGACGGGCAAGAAGTAGGATCTGAGCGGTCAGGGGCCCTCGGGGCTGATTAGGAGATAAGTGATGGGGCGACGACGAGGCAGTGCAGGGCGGAGCAGGCAGCGCCGCGAGAGAAGAACGGTGCCGTTGGCGAAGGCTCATATCACGGCTACGTTCAATAACACGATCATCACCGTGACGGACCCGGAGGGCAATGTGCTGGCGTGGTCTAGCGCCGGGTCTTCCGGCTTCAAAGGCTCGCGGAAGAGCACTCCCTATGCGGCGCAGCTGGCAGTGCAGTCTGTGCTCAGGGCAGCGTCCGAGTACGGTGTGCGCGAGATCGACGTGAAGGTCAAGGGGCCGGGGCCCGGCCGAGAGGCAGCAGTACGTGGGCTCCAGGGTTCAGACGTCACCGTCAGATCTCTCTCGGATGAGACCCCGATTCCGCATAACGGTTGCCGCCCGCCCAAGAAGCGGCGCATCTAGAGCCGGTCGCGGCGTCGCACTGGATTAGGGAGGCATAATGGGTAGATACACGGGATCAGTATGCAAGCTGTGCCGACGTGAGGCGCAGAAGCTATTCCTGAAGGGTGAGCGGTGCTACAGCAACAAGTGCGCTATGGAGAAGCGGGCCTACCCGCCCGGTGAGCATGGGCGCACGTCGCAATTCCGTCGTCGGTCCGAGTCCGAATACTCGATCCAGATGCGGGAGAAGCAGAAGGCGCGCCGCATGTACGGCGTGATGGAGCGTCAGTTCCGGCGCTACTTCGCCGATGCCGATCGCACCACCGGCCAGACGGGCCAGACGCTCCTGGTGCTCCTTGAGCGGCGTCTGGACAACGTGGTGTACCGCGCCGGTCTGGCGCGTTCGCGTGCCGAGGCGCGGCAGCTCATCGGCCACGGTCACTTTGAGGTCAACGGGCGGACGGTGGATATTCCGTCGTACCAGGTGAACGCCGGGGACGCCATTCGCGTCCGCGAGCGCGCCCGGGATGCCTCCGTGTTTGCCGAGATTCGCGACGCTGACGGCCTTGTGCGGCCGCCGGAATGGCTCGATGTAGACCCGGATACGCTTTCCGCAGTTATGACAGCGCTACCGGAGCGGCAGAGCATCGACGTCCCGCTGAACGAGCAGTTGATTGTTGAGTTCTACAGCCGCTAGTTCGGGGCTCGGAGCTTTCTTCGTGACGGCCCGGGAGGGTGATGCACTTGGTAGATAAGGTTTTCCCGAAGATAGAGGCCACTGCCGTATCGAAGCAGTACGGACGGTTCATCATCAGTCCTCTGGAGTCGGGCTACGGTTTGACCCTGGGCAATGCGTTGCGGCGGGTGCTGCTGACGTCGTTGCCGGGCGCGGCCGCCACGTCGATGCGCGTCATGGGGGTCCAGCACGAGTTTGCGCCCGTTCCGAGCGTCCGTGAGGACATGACTAGCCTGATGCTGAACCTCAAGCAGGTCCGGTTCCGTGTCGAGGGCACGGATATGGGCCGCGCTCGCATGCGGGTGCGCGGACCGGCCGAGGTCACCGCCGGCGACCTTGAGACGCCCGCCGGCATCGAGATTCTGAACCCGGAACTGCACCTGGCCACGGTGGACTCCGGCGATGATGAGTTCGAGTTGGAAGTGAGCGTAGCCACGGGTAGAGGCTACTCGCCCTCTGAGGAGCGCGGCAGCCTTCCCATCGGCGAGATTCCTCTCGACGCCATCTTCAGCCCGGTGCGACGCGCGACATTCACAGTCGAACATGAGCGGGTCGGGCCCACGACGGACTTCGACCGTCTGGTCATCGAGGTGTGGACCGACGGGACGTTGGCGCCGGAGACGGCGGTGAGCCAGGCAGCGCGGTTGCTGGTGGAGCACTTCCAGCTGGTCAGCCTGGCGGAGACGGTCGAGGTGCAGCCCGAGGAGCCTGAGGCGGAGCGGATAGAGGCTCCGAAAGCAGGTGCCGAGCTTGAGCTTCCCATCGAGAGCCTCGAACTCAACCAGCGGGCCTTCAACTGCCTGAAGCGTGCTGGGATTGCCACGGTGGGGCAGGTGCTGGACAAGTTGGTGAACAACCCTAAGGAACTCACTGACATCCGCAACTTCGGCGCCAAGTCCCTCGAGGACCTCAAGAGCAAGCTGATCGAACGGGGCCTCTACGGCGAGCCCGGTTCGGCGGATGAAGCCGGTGCGGCCGCCGGCGAGGGCGACGACGAGACGCCCTCGGACGAAGGGACTACTGAGATCGGAGTTGGCACAGATGAGGCATAGAGTCAGCGGTCGCCGGCTAGGTCGTAGCAAGGACCAGCGTCAGGCGCTCTTCCGCATACTGCTTACCGAGCTATTCCGCCACGAGCGCATTCGCACGACCGAGGCTAAGGCTAAGGCCATCAAGGGCGACGCTGACCGGCTGGTGACTTTGGCAAAGCGCGGCGATCTGAGCGCTCGCCGGCAGGTGTCGGCCATTCTCACCGACGAGTCCGTCGCTCAGAAGCTCTTCCGCGACGGCGAGTTCGCCGATCGCTTCGCGTCCCGCCAAGGGGGCTACACACGGATCCTCCGCCTTGGACAGCGACCGGGCGACGGCGCTGAGATGGTGTTTCTGGAGTTGGTAGACTAGGGGATGGCGAGGCTCTCTCGTTGCGTCGCTACCTCGTGGTGCTGGAGTATGACGGCACGCAGTTCCACGGCTCACAGGTCCAGCGTCTGCAGCGGACCGTACAGGGCGAAGTAGAAGCGGCGCTCGAGCGGTTGGACGGAGCACCGGTACGTACGGTGTTCGCCGGCCGGACCGACGCCGGGGTCCACGCCCAGGGCCAGGTGGTCGGGTTCGACCTAGGGCGAGAGCGCAATCCGGCGGAGTTGGCGGCAGCCCTGTCAGGGCTGATGCCTGGGGATGTCGCCGCGAAGGCGGCAGCGGTGGTGCCGGCAGGGTTCAGCCCTCGCTACTGGGCGGAGGCGAGGCGGTACCGGTACCGGCTGCTCCTGGCGAGGGTACGGGCGCCGCTGCGAGAGCGTTACGCCTTCCGGGTGGGCGCCGAGATCGACCCGGAGCCGATGAGGAAGGCGGCGGAGAGATACCGCGGGCAGCATGACTTCGGTGCCTTCGGGCGGCCACCACAGGGAACGAGCACCGTTCGGACCCTGACTCGGCTGGACCTGGAAGTGCGGGACGACGCCTTGGATGTGGTGGTAGAGGGCGATGCCTTCCTGAGGCGCATGGTGCGCCGGCTGATCGGTACGCTGGTTGATGTCGGACGCGGCAGAACGGACTGGCGCGAGGCGGCGAGCGCGGTGGATGACCCGCAGAACAACGCGGTTGGGCCGGCCTTACCGGCTCAAGGGCTCACTCTGGAAGGAGTAGCCTACGGCAGGGAGCGACTCGGTCTTGGTACCGGGCGGTGGTGGAGCAGCGAGCCGTTGGTCGCAGGGACCGACGTCACATTGGCAAGAGGAGTTCGGAAGTGAGGACCTTTACCCCTACCCCGAAGGACATAGAGCGGCGGTGGTACGTGGTGGACGCTCAGGGCAAGACTCTTGGGCGGCTCGCTAGCGAAATCGCGAAGGTGCTGACGGGCAAACGTAAGCCCACCTACGCCGCCCACATGGACGTAGGGGACTTCGTGATTGTGGTGAACGCGGACAAGGTCAACGTCACCGGGCGCAAGCTGGATCAGAAGCGCTACTATCGCCATAGCCTATACCCCGGCGGTCTCCGGAGCATCAGCCTCCGCGATCAGCTCCGGCGGTTCCCGGAGCGGGTCATTCAGCACGCTGTGAAGGGCATGCTTCCCAAGAACACGGTGGGCAAGCAGCAACTGAAGAAGCTTAAGGTTTATGCGGGCGAGAGCCACCCGCATCAGGCACAGATCCCGGAGCCCCTAGAGCTCTAGGGCCGGGTACGAGCAACGGGAGGGTAGTTGATGGCGGAACAGGCATATCACTTCGGCACCGGCCGTAGGAAGACCTCCAGCGCTCGGGTCCGGTTGTATCCGGGTCAGGGCACGGTGGTGGTGAACGGCAAGTCCGGTCAGGAGTACTTCCCGCGCGAAGGCGACATAGCCACGCTGCTGGAGCCCCTGGTGACCACCAACATGCGCGACAGCTTCGATGTTGTCGTGAAGGTGGTTGGTGGCGGCATCACCGGCCAGGTTGACGCCGTGCGGCACGGCATCGCGCGCGCTCTGCTGGCATTCGATCCGGACTTGCGCCCGGTGCTTCGGAAAGGCGGATATCTTACTCGTGACGCACGCGAGAAGGAGCGTAAGAAGGCGGGCCTCAAGAGGGCGCGCAAGGCTCCTCAGTACACCAAGCGTTAGCTCACGGGTTCAACTTGTGTGAGTACTGGCGGCGAGTCGATTCTGGCTCGCCGCTTGCGTTTGTGCGAGCGACGGCCCGAAGGAATGGCACTGAGGCGTGATTGTGCTATAGTGATGCGGCTAGCCCGTCGTAGAGGAGTGCAAGGATGGGATCGAGGCTACGTCGAAGGACAGGTGCGGTCGGGCTGTCAGTCATCATCGTTCTGGCACTGGTCATCTCTGCCCAGGTTCTCCCCGCAGCAGCCCAGTCCGGCAAGTCCTTTCACTGGACGCAGTACGACTACACGGTCGATATCCTCGACAATGGCGACATGCTGTTCGAAGTCACCATGGGCTTTTCGTTCGACTCGGGCAGCTTCAGCCAGGGGTACTACTCCTTCGACATGGACCGGCTGGACGACGTGCGGGACGTGGAGGTCTTCGAGGGCCTTCAACCCTACATCCGCACCAATGACGAGCGCGTCGGCAGTTTCCAGGTCAGCCAGGGGGAGCAGTTCGAGGTCCTGTGGTCTTTCCCGCCCACGGCCAACGCGGAGCGCACCTTCACGCTGCGCTACCGAGTGATCGGTGGTTTACGGATCTACGACGAGGGCGACCAGTTCTACTGGAACTTCTACGCCGGCGATCGTGCTGGACGTATCGACTCCGGCATCATCACCGTTCATCTGCCACAAGCGGTGCCGCTGGAGTCGCTGCAGGCCGCCGTAGATCCGGGCGATATCCCGCTAGCCCAGGTGGATGGGCGGACGCTGCAGGCGCAGGTGTCGGGCCTACCCGGGTACCGACCAGTGGTGCTTCGCGTGCAGTTCCCACATGGGGTGGTCAACGCGGCGCCGAGCGGTTGGCAGGTACAGGAAGACCGGCAGCGCGAGTACGATGAGAACACTAAGCCGACGGTCGAGCTACTGATACTCGGTGTGTCGATCCTGATCCTGGTGGGCGGGATCGGCGGCGTGGTGGCGCTCTGGTACACCAGGGGACGCGACCATCCTGTCGGTGTGGTGGCAGAGTACATCTCTGAGCCCCCGTCGGACACGCCCCCCGGACTGGCCGGCGCGTTGGTCGATGAGAAGGTCGACGTCCAGGATATCCTGGCTACCATAGTCGACCTGGGCCGGCGGGGCGTCCTGACTATGGAGGAGACGCAGGAACCCGGGCTACTTGGGATCGGGACGAAGAAGGACTTCGTCTACCGGCGGCTACCCGGATCCCACAGCGTAAGCGACTACGAGAAGGCACTGCTGGCGGCGGTGTTTGGCAAGAGCGAGGAGGTGCGGCTCTCGCTACTCAAGAATCGCTTCTACTCATCCATTCCCAAGATCTCTGCCAAGATGTACGAGGACCTCACTGAGCGTGAGTTCTTCCGCGGCAACCCGGACCAGACTCGTTCGCGCTGGATCGCGATCGGGACCGTGGGGTTGGTGCTCGATGTCTTTCTCTTCGTGTGCTTCTCCGCCGCTCTGTCGCGATACGCCGGCACCTTCTTCTGCGTACCTCTGGGGCTGGGCGCCCCCTTCCTACTGCTGGTCATCATCGGCTCGGCCATGCCCAGCAAGACTGAGAAAGGTGCCAACGAGGCGGCCGGCTGGGAGGCCTTCAAGCGCTATCTCCAGGATATCGACCGCTTCGAGGACCTTCAGGAGCGCGCCGACATCTTCGAGAAGTACCTTCCCTACGCAATCGCTCTGGGCGTAGAGAAGGACTTCCTTAACAAGTTCAGCCAGGTACAGGCGCCGGCGCCCACCTGGTACCAGCCCTATCAGCCGGTGATCATCCCACGCCCGTATGCGGGGCCTACGACGCCGACCTCCACCACGACGATGGGAGGGACCCCCATCTCCAACATGCCGGCCGGTGGCGGCATGAGCATGCCCTCGCTGCAGGGGATGAGCGACGGCATGTCGGCGTCGATTCAGAGCATGAGCAACGGCCTCCAGTCAATGCTGAACTCGGCAGCGAACACCATGACCAGCCAGCCGCGCAGTACCGGTGGCGGCGGGGGCGGTGGTGGCTGGAGTGGCGGTGGCGGCGGGTTCAGCGGCGGCGGTGGTGGCGGCGGCGGTTCCGGAGCTCGCTAGGGAGGGTAGCCGACAATGCGAAACAGCGGGAAGGTTCTCGGGCTCATACTCATTGGAGCCGGCGCGGCTCTACTCATCATCGTTGCCCTCTGGGTGGTCGCGGGCGTGGCCGACGGGAAGTACGAGGGCCTCGCTGCCCCGATGCTTGGAGTCGGCGGTGCGTTCGTGTTTGGAACGCTGCCCCTGGTCGCCATCGGAGGATGGTTGCTGGTGAAGGGCCGCCAGGAAGAGTCCGCCATGGCCGAGGTGGCGAAGGAGCGTCAGCTCCTCAACATGGTGATGACCCGCGGGCAGGTGGACATTCCATCCGCCACCCTGGAGCTGCAGGTCACGCGTGACATACTGCGCAAGTACGTATATGACCTGGTGGGAAAGGGTCTCTTCACCGGCTACGTGAACTGGGAGAAGGGCATGCTCTACAGCCGGCAGGCAGCGGACATGCCCAGCGATAAGTGCCCGAACTGCGGCGGATCGCTGCAACTCGCCGGAAAGGGCGTGGTGGAGTGCCCGTTCTGTGGCTCAGAGATCTTCATGAAGGCCTAGTGGGGAGGGTTAGCATGGACTACAGAGACCGGATCGACAGCGACAAGGGCAGCCTGGAACGGCTTATAGGGAGGATCCCGGGGTACAGAGGCTACAAGGACCGGGAGTTGTCCCGTGAGGCCGACAAGCTTCTGCGCGGCGAGATCAGCGGCAAGTTCTCCCAGGAGAAGGATCGACTGCTCGAGGTACAGCGCCAGTTGTCGCGCGGGGGTGGCCTGCTTCTGTTGGGCGACATCGACCTGGCCGTGCGTAGACTTGAAACGCTGGCCGACACCGTGCGCACGGCGACCTACGGGTACGCCGGCCTCTTCGCGTCCATCAACATAAGGGAAGAGGAATTAGGTGCCCTCTACGACCATGATTCCGCTCTGCTGGATCAGCTGCCGGTGCTCGAGGCGGCCGTGGGCGCAGTCCAGTCCGCGGTCGGGGACGCCACGGCGGTGCGCGAGGCGTCGGATAAGCTCCTGGAAGTGATCAGCGACCTGCGGCGGATCTGGGATGCGAGGCGCGACGCTATCATGGCGGTGAGCTAGTCTCGACCGTCCGGTAACGGGTTAGGGCAGCGAGAACCACGAGGAAGCGAGCGGAGCAGCGGAGGCAGACATGGCTAGAGTGTTCGATGTCATTGAGTTCATGGACGAGGGCGGGACCGACATGGTCCGCCGCGTGCCGGAGTACGGAGCGGGCGACTTCCGGCTCGGCTCGCAGCTGATCGTGCGAGAGAGCCAGTCGGCCGTCTTCTTCCGAGACGGCAAGGCTCTCGACGTCTTCGGTCCCGGGCGACACACCATCACTACCGCCAACATCCCGTTGTTGGCGAGCCTGATCAACATTCCCTTCGGCGGGCGCAGCCCGTTCACGGCCGAGGTGTACTTCGTCAGCCGGCGGGACTTCATCGACCTGAAATGGGGTACAGAACAACCCATCGCGCTGCGAGATAAGGAGCTGGGCATAGTCCGTCTCCGCGCCTTCGGCAGCTACGCCGTGGCGGTGACGGACCCTCAGATGTTCGTGAACAAGATCGTGGGCACGCAGGGGCTCTACACGACCAGCCAGATCGGCAACTACATGCGTGGCATGGTAGTCAGCCGGCTCACCGACGTCCTGGGCGAGGTCGCCAGCTCCATCTTCGACCTCCCGGCCCTGTTCGACGAGCTGGCCGGTGCGTTACGGGCGCGGCTGCTCGACGACTTCAAGGCTCTCGGCCTCGAGCTGAAGGGGATGTATGTCGGATCCATCACCCCCACCGAGGAGACGTCCAAGGCCATCGACGAGCGTGCCGCCATGGGCGCCATCGGCAACATGCAGCAGTACCTGCAGTTCAAGGCGGCGCAGGCCATCGGGAGCTCCACCCAGGGTGGTGGTGGCGGAGGCGGTGACGTGGCCGGATTGGCGGGTGCAGGCGTGGGTGTCGGTGCCGGCCTGGGCTTGGGTGCCATGGTTGCCCGCGAGCTGGGAGCGGCCATGAGTGGCGGCGGCCAACAGCAGGCCCCCCAGGCAGCGGCCCCGGCAGGGTCGCCGTGCCCCAAGTGCGGTACGGTGAATTCGGCCGACGCCAAGTTCTGCAGCAACTGCGGCTCGGCGCTGGGTAACGTGAAGTGCCCCAACTGCGAGACCATGAACAGGGCAGATGCGCGTTTCTGCAGCAACTGCGGGCACAAGCTGATCGAGTAGTCGCCCGGTCCGCACGTCCTTGAGATAGCGACTCGGCCATGCTATAAGGCGTCCACTCTCGCTTAGGGGGTCGCCGGCATGGCCGAGCTGCCTTTCCGCCAGGTCCATCTGGACTTCCACACCTCTCGCCTCATCGACGGCGTCGGGCGCGACTTCGATCCGGAGGCCTTCTCCTCGCAACTGGAGGAGGCACGGGTAGAGTCGGTGACCGTCTTCGCCAAGTGCCACCACGGGATGTCCTACTACCCTACCGAGGTCGGCGTGCGGCACCCGCACCTGGAGCGCGACCTGTTGGGGGAGATGGTGGCGGCCTGCCACAGCCGCGGCATTCACACGCCCATCTACATCTCGGTGGTGTGGGACGAGCACATGGCCCACGAGCACCCGGAGTGGCTGCAGATCACACCGGAGGGGCGTGCCGGGGTCATTCCACCCTTCACCGCCGGATGGAAGTGGCTGTGCATGAACAGCCCGTACCTGGACTACGTTGTGGCGCAGACGGAGGAGGTCGTCCGGCGGTACCAGGCGGACGGCATTTTCTTCGACATCATCATGGTGAACTCACCCGGCTGCACCTGCCGCTACTGCCTCGACGGTATGCGCGCTCAGGCGCTGAACCCACAGAACGCCGAACACTTGCGCCGCTACGGAATGCTCGTGGCGCGGCGGGCCATGGAGCGACTCAGTGAGGCAGTATGGCGACACCGACCGGGCCTCAAGGTGTTCTACAACTCTCGCCTGCGGCTGGCACGCGACGTCGAGTCGGGCTGGCGGTCCGAGTTGCCCTTCATGACGCACGTCGAGATCGAGTCCCTGCCGTCGGGGCAGTGGGGCTACCTGCACTACCCGCTCTTCTCGCGCTACGTGCAGACGCTCGGGGTTCCCTATCTGGGGATGACGGCGCGCTTCCACAAGTCTTGGGCTGACTTCGGTGGGCTCAAGAATGAGGCAGCGCTGGAGTACGAGGTCTTCTCCATGCTGGCGACCGGCGCGAGCTGCTCCATCGGCGACCAACTACACCCGCGGGGAGCGCTGGAACGTCCCGCCTATGAGCTGATCGGCCGGGTGTTCCGCTCGGTCGAGGCGAAGGAGCCGTGGTGTCGCAGTGCTGAGGCGGTTCCCGAGGTGGGCGTGCTCGTGACCGTTGAAGGCTGGGAGCGCGAAGCCGATCTGACTGCGGAGGAGGGGGCGACCCAGGCGCTGCTTCAGAGCCAGCGCCAGTTCCAGTTTGTGGACGAGGCGGCCGACTGGACCGGCTACCCAGTGCTGGTTCTGCCCGATCGCTGCTCAGTGGACGCTTCCATGGTCCGACGCCTGCGGGACTACGTGGCGAGCGGAGGGAGCCTTCTCGTCTCCGGTGCCTCGGCTCTGCAGGGGAACGATGGCACTATGGCTGAGTTGTTGGGCGTGAG
>JAAYAV010000279.1 GCA_012719195.1 Anaerolineae bacterium
CCGTGCGACTACGGCTGCAACCGCTGCGGGGAGGTTTGCCCGACCGGGGCGATTCCCTTCCTGAGCCTGGAGGAGAAGCGACGCTGGGTGATCGGGCACGCCTACATTGACGAGTCGCTCTGTTTGCCGTGGACGGGCGATTCGCAGTGCTCGGTGTGCGAGGAGATGTGCCCGGTGCCGGACAAGGCGATCCGCCTACAGGAGGCGGAGGTCGTCCGCGCCGACGGGTCGGTGGTGACGGTGTCGCGGCCGGTGGTGCTCCGTGAACGGTGCATTGGCTGTGGGATCTGCGAGGCGAAGTGTCCGGTGACGGGGACGGCGGCGATTCGGGTACGGGTGGCGGGCCCGGAGCGGCTGCAGGACAGGTTCCTCCAACCGCGCCAGGGCAGCGGGGAGCAGTCCCATGGCACGGGCAGGGACGAGGGACAGGGGAGGGCCGGCGGCCGCGGGGGCGGGCGTTAGGCCGGTTGGCGTGGCGCCATTGCGTGCCGGACGGCGATGGCTCACCCCTCGCTGATCACGCATGGCTGCTTGAGCGCTTCTTGCCTGAGGCGGCGCAGCAGGTATACTAGAGAGGCAACGGGTACACCCCGGGGCGAGGACTCTTGCGAGGCCGCCCGCCTCTTCGTACAATGATGGTGCTGGGGAGGGATGGCAGAGCGGCCGATTGCGGCGGTCTTGAAAACCGTTGTGGGTTCGCCCACCGGGGGTTCGAATCCCTCTCCCTCCGCCTGGGTACCTGGGGAGATGCCAGAGTGGTCGATCGGGACCGCCTGCTAAGCGGTTGAGGGGTACTATAAGCTCCTCCCAGGGTTCGAATCCCTGTCTCCCCGCTGGAAGTGAATATGCGCCCGTACCTCAATTGGATAGAGGGACGGTCTACGGAACCGTTTGTTGAGCGTTCGAGTCGCTCCGGGCGCACCAAGCATGAGCCCTCCGGAATGCCGGAGGGCTCCTTCCTTTCCTGGAGGCGGGGCCGCAAGCAAACGGCTCCTCTTCCGCGCTTCCCCGGGCCCCACCTCACGCTTCCGAGCCCATCTCCGTCCGGATTTCCCGGCCCACGGCCCAGGCAAGGATCAGCGGCGCGGCGGTCTGGAGAAGGAGCGGCAGCCCGGCGAGGGCAGGCAGTGGGTACGAGGCCGCGTCTCCGCCCCTGACCTGCACCAGCCACAGGCCCAGGTCGCCCAGAGGGCCGGGCGTGATCGAGGCAAGGATCAGCGCGATCAGCACGGTCCGGTAGGCGCCGCGCTCCCAGAGCAGCCACAGAGCCAGGAGAGTGACGCTCAGGTAGAGTAGCCAGCCGAGGGGTTGCAGAAGCAGCATTAGGCAGAGGCCCAGGGCGTAGGCCAGGTCCCAACTGGGGCTGTGCCCGACGAGATAGGCGCCCCGGACGGCCACACTCACCAGGACTGCGGCGGCGAGCAGATAGCTCCAGCGGCCCAGGTCCACCAGCGGGGCCAGTTGTGCCGAGCCCAGCGTGGTGCGCAGCACCGCGCCCGTGAGCGTGAGGTTGCCCTCCTCCACAAGGTACTGCTGCGTCGCCGGCAGGCCCGCTGCCAGGTACGCCGCCATCGTGTCCCACCCCAGCGCGGCCGTCGTGGCCAGCGCCAGCAGGCCGAACACGACGACGAACCACAGCACCGCCTGCCGACGACGCTGCAGCAGGAACACGGCCGCCATCACCGCGGGGTAGAGCTTGAGGGCGGCCGCCACCGCCAGGAGGCCCCCGGCCAACCGGCTCCGGCCCGACCGCTCCGCCAGCCAGGCCCCCGTCAGGAGTGTCGCTAGAGGCAGGTTGAGTTGACCGTAGACGAGTTCGTTCATCAGCGGTGGCCAGAGCAGGAACAGGGCGAACACCAGCGCCGTCGTCGCCGTCGAGGCTCCGCGGCCCCGCCCAACCAGGGTTACCGTCAGGGCAGCGCAGACCAGGCTCAGTGCCAACCACATCAGCGAGGCGACCGGATAGGACAGTCGGGCCAGGGGAGTGGAAAGCAGAGCCACGAGGGGAGGGTGGGGAACCGGATGATTCAGCACCGCGCCCACCGCCGGCGTGAAGACCTGCGCCGCGAGTTGCGGCTGCGACAGGTACGGGTTCACGCCCAGCAACACCGCGCGGCCGAGCATGTACTCCTGGACGAAGTCGCGGGCCGTTTCGCCCGTCGGCACCCGCACTGCTGCCACCAGCGGCGTGACGCGGACCAGCACGGCGGCCACTAGTAGGGCAGTCACGATCCCGACCAGGGGCGGCCGCATCATCCGTTGCGCTCTACGTTGCCGGGCTCCGCTCATCGCGCCACCTTCTCCCGGGCCACCAACGTCGGGCGACGGAGTTAGGCAGCACAGGAAAGCGCCTACGGATGTGTGACCGTAGGCGCCTGGTTTGGTGAACTACACTTGAGGTCTGGGCCGAGCTGGCCTAGACGTCGTCGATCCGACTACCGCCAGCCGCCGCCACCGCCGCCACTGCGACCGCCGCGCCCGCCACCGCCGTAACCACCGCGGTCGCTACGCTCGGGACGAGGACGAGCCTCGTTCACGGTTAGGTTGCGGTTGTTGAACGGCTGCCCGTTGAGAGCCTGGATAGCCGCCTGAGCCTCGGCGCTGTTCGGCATCTCAACGAAGCCGAACCCCTTGGACTGGCCGGTGTCCCGGTCCCGAATCATCTGGACCGACTCCACGGCGCCGTGAGCCTCGAACAGCTCCTGGATCTCGGACTCGATGCAGTTGTACGGCAGATTTCCTACGTAGATTCTCATTCTTACCTCTCTTGCGATGGTTTAACACCGGCGGCCTGACCCGGGCCGGAGTGTATTGGCACTTCGATACGGGCCGCTGGAATCGTCGAACCCTTCGCAAGTGACACTACCGCTGACATGCCCCGCCGGATCGCGGGGCACCACCCGGCACCTAGGCTATATCATAGCAGGTCTGTGTGGGTTTCGCTAGTGCTATTCGCCGGTTCCTGGGGAGAAATCGTATTTGGACTTGAGAGTGGGGCTGCACCTGCCGAAACTAGGCCGAGCCAGGCCCATCAAGCTGCGGAGAGAAGCGATTGCCTGAGGAGATGGTGCCACCGCCGCCAATGCCGTCCAGAGCACCGGTGCGCCGCCGGCGTGGCGTTCAGGAGTGGGCGGCGATGGCGAGCACCGCCGTCGCCGTGGGACTGCTGCTCGTTCTCTACGGTGGCATCGTCGAGCGGATGGCCGAGCTACCCTCCTCCAGCGACTTCGCCAAGTTCTACCTCTCGGCCCGCTTCCTGCGCCAGGGACGGGACATCTACGCCCCGGCCGACGACGGCGTGGTAGAGTCTCTCGGCGGCGAGGCGCCCAGCGAGGCGTTCGTACTGCACCCCAACCTCAATCCGCCCTTCTTCTCCGCCTTGCTCGCCCCGCTAAGCGGGCTCGACTACGCCGTCGCCTACCGCGTCTGGTCCTGGCTCTCCCTGGCCGCCGGTGTGACGGCGGCGCTGCTGATGGAAAGGCAGACGCGGGCGGGACCGACATCGCTGGCCCGGCCGCTGGGAGCGGTGGCGCTGCTGCTCCTCTACTTCCCCACCCTGGCCGCGGTGATCTTTGGGCAGGTGTCGCTCTTCTTGCTGCTGGCACTCGTGCTGGCCTGGCTCTGGCTGCGGGACGGACGCGAGGCGGGGGCGGGGGCAGTGCTCGGCCTGGCGGCAGGGGTGAAGCTGTTCGTGCTTCTGCCGCTATTCTTCTTCCTGGTGCGAGGGCGCCGGCGGGCGTTGGCGGCGGCGGCAGTGACCGGTGCGGGCACGCTCCTCATCGGGTTGGCGGCCGCCGGGCCGGAGGCCTACCGCTCCTACCTTACCTCCACCGCGGGCGTCACCTGGTATGCCGCCAGCTGGAACGCCTCGCTGCTCGGCTTCCTCAGCCGCATCCTGGGCGGGTCGGAGAACGTGCCCCTGTGGAACGTGCCTTGGCTGGCGCACGGCCTGACCTACGCCCTCGCGCTGGCGGCGGTGGCGGGGCTGATCTGGCTGACCTGGCCGCGGCGCGGAGAGAGTGCGGCGGTGGAGGAACTGGGCTACGGGCTCGCCTTGGCGCTGATGCTCCTGCTCTCGCCCCTGGGCTGGATGTACTACTTCCCCGCCCTGGCGCCGGCGCTGCTGGCGGCCTGGCGTTGGGCCCGGACGCGCGCGGTGCGGGTGCTGTGTCTGGCGGCGGTGGCGCTATCGGGGGTGCCGCGCTTCCTGGTGCCGTCGGAGGAAGTCAACGACCCCTGGATGTGGTTCACCTGGTGTGGAGCCTACTTCTACGGCTTGGTACTTCTGTCGGGGGTGCTGCTGTGGCTGCTGGCGCGCGA
>JAAYAV010000033.1 GCA_012719195.1 Anaerolineae bacterium
AGCGGGCAGGAGCGGCAGGTATGTCTCTACCTGCCAGCCTTGGCCTTCGGCGGCCAGCAGGGCGGCGACTCTCGCCTCCGCCCGCGGCATACTATGGATAACAAACCAACGCAGCGCCATCTGGAGACCCCGGATAACTGTTTAGGCCTTCGATTGTGTAGTACCAACGGTCCGTCACTCCAGCGATCATTCTGGCAAGCTGCGGACGTCTGTGTCCGAGCTGGTCGGGCTGCCACCCGGGCAGCCTTCGCCGCGAGGGTGAGCACCGTAGTCGAAGGAACCTGCCTCGACCACAGATGTATTGTAGACCGTAGCGCTTAAGGATTCCCTGATGGAGTATATGTATTAGGTTAGAGAACGCGGTTTCATCACTTCGCCAAGGCGCTTCCGGCCCCGGCAGCCAATTGACCCCGAGCAGGCGCCCGGGGTCAACGTGTCGGTGCCGAATGAGTCGATCGCTTCTAGTCCTTGCCGAGTCGCCTCCGCATGGACGCCAGGATCATCTCCCGTGCCTCGCGGGCATACTGCTGGTTGGCCTCCCTCGCCTCGCGCGCGTACCACTTCTCCGCGTCGATGCGGTCCAGATCCACCCCCTCGGGGCAGAAGCCCAGCATCAATGAGGTCTCCTGCTTGCCGGCGTGGTCGATGGGGAAGCGGGCCTGTGTCTCGGCATCCATGAACGGGTGCACCCGGATCCAGTTGAACGGATTGGCCCCCTCAGCATGCTCGGCGTAGTAATCCGCGGACTCATTATCGCCCCACCAGCCCTCGCCGCGTTCCCCGTCCAGGTACTCGAAGATCGCCTGGCGCGCCGCCAGGCGAAAGGCCAGGTCGGTGGGCATACCGGCGGCGAAGTTCTCGCTTTGGTGGTGGATGAAGACGTGCAGGTTGCGGAACCCGATGCGCAGAAAGCTGCGAAACACCTCCCGCGCCCAGAGGTGGATAACGTCCGAATCCACCTGCACGCTACCGCGGCGCTCCGGGGGCTCCACGACGTAGCTCGCCGCCCCGTAGTAGTAGGGCGGCAGGACCACCAGGTCCATCTCCTGTTCCAGCGCCTCCACCGCCCGCACTACCAGCAGGGTGTCCACCCCCACCACGCAGTGTTCGGAGTGGTACTCGAGCACGCCCACCGGCAACACGGCCGGCCAGTTCTCATCCAGGGCCCGCCGGATCTGGTGCGGGAACATCAACTCGTAGCGCATCGCTCCTCTCCCTCTCCTCTGCTCAGATCCTCGTCCAGTCGCAATGCCTTAGCCGGCCAGGATGCCCGCGATGTGCGCTGCCATCTGCTTGGCCGCCTCTGGGGCCAGGGCGCCCGCCACCATGCGGCAACTCCACGTCTCCCCCGGGCCCAGGGTCTTGATGCTGCCCTTGGCCTTCTCCGCCGTGTAGCCCTCCGGCTCGGCGGTGGCAGGCAAGACGATCCCGATGGCGTCCTGGTCCGGCGTGCGGCAGATCCAGCGCACGCCCTTGTCGAGCTCGGCGGGTCGGTGGGCAACGTAGTCGGCGCGGCCATCCGGGTGCACCTGCATGGTGTGCGCCCAGCCTTCGGCATCGGCCCGGTAATCGAGGCTGAACACCGCCTCCGGATCGAACACCAGATCGGGTGTCAGGACGTTATGCTTCTCCGGGTGCTGCTGCAGGTCGTCGAGGAGCTCGCGGTACCCGGGCTTGACCTGCACGTGCGAAGGTATGCTGCGGCGTACGCGGGCATGCTCCGGGGTGCAGGGAGCGCTGTACACCAGCCGCCCGTAGTCCACCGGCCGGAAGTTGATGTGAGCCAGGTACATGCGCTCCATCTCGGTGCGCTTCCGGTTGGTGACCGACAGGTCGATCTCCAGCAGGGTGGCTCCGGAGCGCAGCTTCAGGCAGGGACGCGCGACGTAGTGGTGGTTGAAGGCCATCACGTGCTCGTACTCGCCGCTCACTCCGAGGTACCGGCCCTTGTCGTCTTCGCCCGCCAGCAGCCAGGCCCGCTGATAGGGCGCGTTGGGCAACTCTCCGTGCAGCGGATGCGTGTCGCCCGCGGTCGGGACGCCGGTGGCGGTTATGCCGCAGTGCAGCAGGAAGGCCCCGTAGTTGTAGAGGTACTCGCTGGTGGCGCGCGGTTCGGTGAACATGGAGCGCATCGTCAGCTCGCGCCCCTCGAAGTTCGCCGACCACACCTGCTGCCCCTGGAAGGGTAGCACCACTACCTCACCCAACTCATTCTTGAGCTTCAGGCCGCAGGAGCCGCCGTCATAGCGCCAGACCGATGCGGTCAGCCCTCCGTCCTGCAGGACAATCCGCTCCCTCTCACCGAAGAAGGCCGGGTACAGATTCACGCGCGTTTCCGCTGCCATTGCCGTTTCCTCCACCGCACTTGTCTCCTCAAAGCCCCTCGCTCCGGCTGCCGATACGGGCCCACCAGGACCCCCTCTCTGCCGCGCGACAACCGTCCCGGAGTAGGGCGCATTCTCACCGGTCCGTCGCCCTCTACTTCCTGCCGGCCAAGATGCCAATGGTCCCAGCCATGAAGGGCAGTTTCAGCGCCGCCGGGATGAATGATGACTCGCTCGTGTTGATCAGCTCAACCTCGCTCACCCCCCAGCTCTTCACCGCCCGGACGAGGTCCTGTGGCTCGCCATAGACCTGCTTCCACAGGAACAGGTCCTGAAAAGTGAATGGTCCTCCCTTCTTGAGCACTCGCAGCGCCTCTCGAATGAGCTCCTTCTTGTCCTTGACGCCGCCCACCTCGTGGAAGGTGAGATTGCTGACTACTGCATCGAAGGTCTCGTCCGCGAACGGCAGAGCGGCGGCGCTTCCCTGCTCGAAAGCGACTCGGCCCGACACGCCCTCGATCTCAGCGTTCCTGGCGCACACCTCCCTGGAGTACTCCCAGCTTCCGCCCCAATGGTCAATCCCGGTGACCTGTGCCCGCGGATACTTCTTCGCCAGTTCTATGGCGAGCGCTCCACTGCCGCAACCGATGTCGAGCAGTTGCCCCTCGCCGTTCCAGTCCAGATGGGGCGCTACCAAGCCTCGGATCTGGTTCTGAACGTTCCTGCCCTGTGGCGAGAACAGGTAGCGGGCGTAGGCGAAGTACAGGGCTATCAGCAGGAAGATGGCGGCAGGAATCGCCAGGAGCGGGAAGGGCACTGCCAAGCCCGCGAAGATGAGGCCTATCGCCGCCGGCACGTAGACAAGCCGAGTCGCAACCCAGTTTCCGTAGTCCGGCTTTTCCGCCCGATCCTGTTCCACCATGGCGCTCCTCCTACGTGAGCCTACCGAGGGCTCTCCGAGCGCCGCTACTTCACCAGAGCGATCGCCTTGCGGTGCTCGGCGATCTCGTGGTCTATGACCCGTCGCGTCACCGCGATCTTCCACTCCAGGTGCTTGCGGTCGGTCATGTACTCCATGCTCGGCTCGAACCCGAGCCGCGAGTCCTGCTCCACCAAGGGGATGGTCTCTTCGGCGTTGCGGATCTCCGCCTCCGCCAGTTCCACCATGCGGTCCAGCAGGGCGTTGGCCTTGGCCGGGTCGCCCTCCTGCGTCAACTCCTGCTTCAGCAGCCACCACTTCTTCAGGTTGATAGTAGTGGTCAGACAATGGGACACGAAGCGCCCCAGGTTGAGCATCTCTGTCAGGCCGGCTCGCTTCCTCTCCGGTGCTACCTCCAGCGCCAGCTCCAGCTTGTCAATCCCTTCCTGCCACCGCTCCTGCATAGCCGTCAGGGCGCGGATCTCCACCGGGAAGCGTGCCGCCCCCGGCGACTGGCGGGCGCTCTCTCGCGGCCCGTAGTCCGGCGCGATGATGCTATTGCCGAACATGGCGTACCAGGCCTGAGGCACGTTGACGATCCAGCGGAAGAGCATGGGGTACGACGGACCGACGCGGAAGGGCCCGTACTGGTCCTCGTTGGTGGGCACGTAGTCGCGGCTGGCATCGCTCCAGTCCCGCCAGGCGCCCACCACCAGCGGCGCCGCCTCCACCCCGTAGTCGCGCCGGGCGATGGCGCGCGCCTTCTCCTCCGTCGGCTCGCCGCCGGACCAGAAGGCGTTCTTGGCCAGCTCGCTCACAAACGACGGCCACCAGCCGTAATGGTGCGACTCCATCAGGCCGCTGAGGCCCCATTCCTGCCGCGCCTTAAGCAGCGCCTGCCAGCGTCGGTCCCACTGGAAGGGCGCCGGCTGGTAGGGAATGACGCCGAAGTCCCAGCTTAGGCCGGCGGTGTTGGACATGGTGTGTAGCTTCAGGCCCCGCTCGTGAGCGGCAGCCGCTTCTCCGGCGAAGTACTTGCCCGGCCCCTCAAACGAGAGGGTGTAGTCCACGCAGACGCTGGTGATGTTCTCTCGCCGGCGTTGCTCGAACATCTCGAAGGTGGCCTGCAGGGTGATGTCCTCGGGCAGCGAGCGGATGAGAGCCAGGCGCGGCTCCTCCGGGGCCCAACCCCAGTTGTAGGTCCAGAAGACGATGTCGGCGTCGGGGCTGTACTTGCGGATAACCCGCTTGAGCAGGTTGAGCCACTCCGGGTAGTCGTAGCAAGGCCACCAACCTGGGCTCGGTTTGCTCGGCGGGAGCCCGTCCGGCGATCGGTCCAGCCGCATTCGCCCGGTGGTGTTGGGGTCCTTGCTGGGGAACTCCACCGACTCACCCACCAGCGTCACGCCCTTGAAGCCGGGGCAGGCGCGGAAGAGGGCGCCGTAGGTGCTGTCATAGTAGTCCTCGGCGTCCGGCTCGGCCGGGTGCTTGGGGCTGTGGATGTAGCTGTAGGCGTAAACGTCTATGCCGTACTTGGCCGCCCGGTCAATGAGGTTGTTGAAGTCCTGGTAGCCCTTCGGGGTACGATCCACCACATCGGACTCGTACTGGTGGGTCCCGACGAACAGCAGCGCCGTGTCGAAGCCGTGGTGGGCCATGGCGTTGAGATAGTCGTCGGGGTAGGCGTCCAGGCCCCAGCCGGAGTGAATCATGCGCGGGGAGAAGAGCGGCTCGCGCGTAACGTCCTGCCGACCGACATAGGGCCCCTCGCGTAGGTTCATGAGGTCTTCCAGATGATAGCTGCCCTGGCCGGCGCCGCGATCCTCGTTCCCGCAGACGACCACGCGCTCCGGCGTCACCACCAGGCGGAAGCTGCGTGGCACAGAGAGGTCGGCGCCCAACTCAGGCAGGTCGGCCTTGGTGGCGAGCACGATGCAGCGCTCGCCCGCACGAGCGGCGGCGCCCAGGTCATCTGTCCGCCGCAGCAGCAGCGACTCGCCCATGCTGGTGAAGAAGTAGTCCTGCAGGTCCTTCGCCGCCGTAAGGAGCATCTCCGTGGCGCCCTCCGGCACCACGATCTCCCACCCCGCGCCGATCACCACCTCGCCCGGGGCTGCTTGCGCCTGCGGGTCACGCCGGTCCGGCTTGTGCACCACCGATATGCGCCGTCTGAACTGGAAGTTTCGTTCCGCCATCTGTCCGCTCCCCAGGTCATGATCCGCGTGTGCCGAGGCCCGAGGCACCTTACCGCCGGCCAACCGCCAGAGCCCATTGGCCAACCACTATCCGATGCGGCTAGAGGCTGCCATCGGCTCCAATTCCCCTGTCGGGCAGGGCACGCCGGAACTCGCCTCGCCCGCATAGCCGGTGGTTTCCCGACCTCCCCTTCCTTCTTAGGGAAGGGGCCGGGGGTTAGGTCATCTTCTCCGACAACCTCCGGTCTGCTGCGCCGGATCGCGTAATCGGCGACTGAGCTGACCACATCGCGGCGCCGGAAGGGCGGACCGGAACTCGCCTCCCCCGTATAGCCGGTG
>JAAYAV010000280.1 GCA_012719195.1 Anaerolineae bacterium
AGGAAGGCGGCCGCCGTCGGTATGGCGGAGAGCAGCGAGAAGGCGTGGTTGTGTTGGTGCGGCGCAGTGACACCCATGAGATAGGGCGTGACGTTCACCATGTAGACGGCGAGGGCGCCCAAGCAGCCGGCGAAGTAGGAGAGCAGCACCCAGGCGGGCTGCAGCGCCGGTGGCAGGATCTCGGCCAGGGGGACCAATCCGTGCCCGACCACGGCGAGGATCAAGCCGGCGATCATGGCGCGGCGGCTGCCCCAGCGCCGCCCTAGTTCGCCCGCCGGCAGCGAGAACAGCGCGCCCGAGAGCAGACCGCCGGCGTTAGCCAGGCCGACGAACTCAGGGCCGAACCCGAGCCGCAGAATGTAAAGGTTGAAGAGCACCGAGTAGATGCCGAACACGCTGAACCAGAGCAGGGCGCCGGTGGCGAAGGCCAGGCGGGCGTCGCGCCCAAATCGTCGAACGGTGTGAAGGTAATGCAGCGCCATTGGCCGCCGGCTCCGCGGAGTGGTTTCGCCTCGCCGCCGTCGGTCGCTGGGGCTCGAAGCGGCGGGCAGGGCTAATCTAGGCTCGCGAGCTGGGGGTGTCAACGGTCCGTCCCGATAGCGAGCGACCGGCGTGGAAATGTCGCGGGTGATCTGGTACAATACGAACCGGTCTTCTCGGGGGAGGGGCGCAACGTGGCTGACACGGACGTGGGATACGGCGGGGTCACCTCGCACGAGCTTCCCGCCGACATGCTAAGCTTCGTCACGACGAAGTTGGACTCTTTCGTCAAGTGGGATGTGCTCCGTTTCCTAAAGGATAACCCCCACGCTGCCGATACTGCAGCAGGTCTGGCGCGATGCGTGGGTCGGCAGCCCGAAGTGGTCGGACCCGAACTGGAAGAGATGGCCGAGGACGGCTTGTTGCGGATGCGCGAGGTGGGAGGGCTGACCGTGTTCACCCTCACTCAGGAGTCCGCCACAAGAGACCTGATCTGGCGCTTCCTCGAGAAGTGCGAGGATAGGCGATTTCGATTGCGGGTGGTGTTCCACGTGGCGCGGAACGCCCGCTAGTCTCGGCCCGCCCCTGGGTGCGCTTGCCCAGGAGGGGACAGCACCCAGTCTGCCGACGAAACTCCCACGCTCCCACCGATAGCCCGCCAGTATATTCGGGCGCGCTTGTCTTGTTGTCTCCGAGCACCTGGAGGCGGCGGGCAGTCGCCGGGCCGCACGCCTACCAATGCTGGGAGGGTTGAGGCAACCGTGATGAATCGCCACCAACAGGGCGCCGGGGCCCTGTCCGACGGATACACCAGCGGGGTTGGCCGTGTGCGCACCGGCGTTCCCGGCCTGGACGAGATGCTCGGGGGCGGGTTCCTGCCCCAGTCGTGCAACTTGGTGGAAGGGGCGCCGGGCACGGGCAAGAGCACCCTCGGTCTCCAGTTCGTCCACAACGGCGCCGTGCTCTACGGCGAGCCGGGCATCTACCTCACCTTCGAGCAGTTCCCGCAATCGTTCTATCGCGACGCCCGCTCCTTCGGCTGGAATCTGGAGGAGCTCGAGGAGCAGGGGCTGCTCCGGGTGGTGATGACCAGCCCCGAGGTCGGCTTGGCGGACCTTCAGAGCGTCGGCGGGCAGATCGAGACACTCGTTCGAGAGATGGACGCCAAGCGCATCGTCGTGGACAGCGTCTCGCGACTGCAGACGCTGGCGCCCGGCCGCTCCCGCCTGCGCGAGCTCCAGTACTGCTTCATCAA
>JAAYAV010000281.1 GCA_012719195.1 Anaerolineae bacterium
GCGCGGCTCGATCTCATCATGGTGGGACACATGGCCTACGCGATCCACCGCGATGTCGCCGAGGTCTGCACCCAGTACTTCCGTGAGATCGGCATCCGTGCCACCATGGACTGGATCACGGGTGAAGTGTGGTGGCCTCGCATCCAGGACGGGGACTTCGACATCGTCGCCTACGAGACGGACTACACCTCTCCCAACGCCTTCTGGCTGACGTACCCGCGCTCCTTCTTCCCGGTGGAGACCAGCACCTACTGGGCACCACGTTGGGGCACGTACTACGCCACCGGCGGGCGAGAGGGCGATGAACCGGATCATCCGGACGCTCAGAGGCTGATCGACCTCTACGATCAGGTTCTCGTCACCCCCGACGCCGATGATCGCAAGGCTTTGACCGACGAGGCCTTCACTATCTGCGCCAAGAACCTCTGGCCCATCCACACGCTGGCGGTGCGTCCGGAGCCGTGCATCGTGAAGCACGGCTTCAAGAACGTGCCCGAGTACGGGTTGATGGCCTACCCCGTCTGGGGCGAGAAGACAACCTTCCCCGAGCAGTACTACATCGAGCCGGCCTAGCCACTCCCGGGCCGCAACAGCGGAGGGATCCCCACGCGGGGATCCCTCCTCTTTTTGGGCCGAGTGACGTATCGGAGAGGGCCGGTGCCCTTGACAGGTACGCACGTGTCCCGCATGCTGATCTCCGCACACGTTACCTGGCTGACTAGACGACGCGGGAGGTGGCGAGTTCCGCGAGCGGGCAATGGAACAGCCCAGACCCAGAAGTAGTTCGTGAGGAAGTGTCTCCAAGGAGGAAGGCAATGTCGGATATCTTCACCCGTCGACAGTTCGTTCGCTTCTCGGCGCTGGCCACCACCGCCGCTGCTATGGCGGCGTGCGGCGGTGCCCCGGCCGCCACCACTGCTCCCGCCGAGCCGGCGGCCACCACGGCGCCTGCTGAGCCCGCGGCCACCACTGCTCCCGCCGAGGCCACCGCTCCGGAGGCTCCTGTCTCCAAGTATAAGGAAGCACCCATGCTGGCGGCGAAGGTCGAGGCCGGAGACCTCCCGCCCGTGGACCAGCGCCTGCCCAAGAACCCCAAGGTGATCCCGTGCTTCGACCAGATCGGCAAGCACGGTGGCATCTGGAACCGCGCTGATACCGACGCTAGCTCCATCGGCCACCACCACGGCGCTGAGGGTCTGCTGCGCTACGGCCCCGGCCCGGCCTATGAGCTGGAGCCCAACCTGGCGGAGAGCTACGAGATCAGCGAAGAGGGTAAGGTATTCACCTTCAAGCTGCGCGAGGGCGTCCGCTGGTCGGACGGCGAGCCCTTCACCGCAGACGACATCATGTACTGGTACGACGATGTCTTCATGAACGAGGAGATCTCTCCCGCCAAGGCGCGCTGGCTGCAGCCGGGCGGAGAGCTGGTAGTGGTGGAGAAGGTCGACGACTACACGGTGAAGTTCACCTTCGCTGTGCCTTACGGCCTCTTCCTGGATCAGCTGGCGTTCAACGGCACCACCATCGTGTCCTACCCCAAGCACTACATGAGCCAGTTCCACAAGGACTACGTTGACGCCGACGAACTGGCTGCCATGGTCGCTGATGCCGGGTTCGAGCAGTGGTACCAACTGCACGGCGCCAAGCCCAACCGCCAGCGCAACCCCGACTACCCGACCCTGTCGCCGTGGGTGATCACCACCGACGACTGGACGACGGTGGCCGTGGCCGAGCGCAACGCGTTCTACTGGGAAGTGGATGAAGAGGGCAACCAGCTGCCTTACTTCGACAAGGTGCACTGGAACATCGTCCAGGCCGCCGACATGATCCCCATGAAGATCGTGACCGGCGAAGTGGACATGCAGGCCTGGAGCACCGGTATCTCGAACTACACCCTCTACATGGAAGGCCGAGAGAAGGGTGGCTACGAGGTCGGCATCTGGGATTACGGCGGATCAGGCACCTCGCTGCACGTCAACCAGGCCAAGAGAGTGGACCCGGCGGACGCGGCGGCAGTCGAACTGCGCTCGCTGCTCAAGAACCTGGACTTCAGCGTCGCCCTGTCCAAGGCCATCGACCGGGACGACATCAACGAGCTCGTGTACATGGGCCTCTCTGACCCGGCCATCGATGTCTACCCTGAGTCGGTCAAGAACGACCCCGTTATCCAGGACTACTACACCCTGGACGTGGACAGGGCCAACGAGATTCTCGATAGCATCGGCATGACGGAGCGCGATGGGGACGGCATGCGCCTCACCCCGGAGGGCAACCGCCTCGAAGTGACCCTTGTCGGTCTGCCCATGTACGCCATCCATCAGGACGTGGCGGAAGTGATCGTGGAGTACTGGAAGGAGATCGGCGTCCGGGCCAATATGGACTGGATAGCCATCGAGCTCTGGTGGCCGCGGGTCGAGGACGGCGATTATGATATCGCCGCTTACGAGTCCGACTACTCCTCCGGCAACACCTACCGTCTCACCTACCCGCGTGCCTACTTCCCGGTGGAAACGAGCACCTACTGGGCGGGCGCCTGGGGCACCTGGTACGCCTATGCCGGTCTGCAAGGCGAGGAGCCGGACGTAGAGGACGGCAAGCGACTCATGGACCTCTACGACCAGGTCATCCAGACGGTGGACGACGACGCCAAGTCGGCCATCATGGACGAAGTCTTCGGCATCGTGGCCAAGAACCTGTGGCCCATCCACACAGTGGGCAACCGTCCCGAGCCTTGCATCGTCAAGAGCAACGTCGGGAACGTTCCCGAGGTGGGAACCTGCTGGTGGCCCGTGTACGGCCAGCGGACCACGCGACCGGAGCAGTACTTCTTCACGGACATCTAGTCGATACGCAGCTAAGTGCGTTCCAGGGGGACCCTCGCGCGAGGGTCCCCTTCGGCGTGCGGTAGTTGGGAAGGCGGCGACGACGGCGCAGGAGCCCGCTGAGGGCGCCGGTGACTCGGAGTGGTCCTGATGGACCGACGCCGCCATGCTGTAGCCGCCGGCCCGCCACTCCGCTACCGGAAGGGCCGTGCGCGACAGGCAGCCAAGTATGAGCCTCGGAGGAAGGATGGATTTCGCGGCGCACAACGAGGAAGTGAAGCGAGTACGCGACGCGTATGCAGCGCGGAAGCCGATCCGCGTGCCGATAGACTTCGGCCTGAGCATGCGCTACTTCATCGCCCACCCGGCGGTGAACGTCAATGGCGTCACCTGGCGGACCTTCTCCGAGGACCCCGAGGTGATGTTCGACATGTACATGCGCCGGCACCGCTTCGTGCGCTACAACATCCCCGCCGACTGGGAGATGGGGCC
>JAAYAV010000282.1 GCA_012719195.1 Anaerolineae bacterium
GTCCTCTACCAGTGCAGGACCAGCTCCCGGGCGGCTCGGACTTCATCGAGCCGGCGGACGGGCGCGGTCACCGGCGCCTCGTGCAGCAGGTCCGGGTTGGTTCTTGCTTCGTCAGCGATCCTCTCCAGCGCTTCGGCAAAGGCGTCGAGTGTCTCCACGCTCTCGGTCTCGGTCGGCTCGATCATGAGCGCCTCGTGCACGATGAGCGGGAAGTAGTTCGTGGGCGGATGGAAGCCGTAGTCGATCAGCCGCTTGGCGATGTCCAGCGCTCGGATGTCCGGTGCCCCCGAGACGCGGCCCTCGAGAACGAACTCGTGCATGCAGCGCCTATCGTAGGGGAGCGGGTACGTCTTCTTGAGGCGTTCCTGTAGGTAGTTGGCCGCCAGCACGGCGCTGACGGTTACGTTCCGCAGGCCCGCTTCTCCCAGCATGCGGATGTAGACATAAGCGCGCACCATGACGCCGAAGTTGCCGTAGAAGGCCTTCAGGCGGCCGATGGTGCTCTCAGGCGCAGCCAGCCGATAGACACCACCTTCGCGTACCACGATGGGGCCCGGTAGGTAGCGGGCCAGGTCCGGCCGCACGCCCACCGGCCCGGAGCCGGGGCCACCGCCGCCGTGAGGCGTGGAGAAGGTCTTGTGCAGGTTGAAGTGCAGGATGTCGAAGCCCAGTTCGCCCGGCTTGGCGACGCCCAAGAGGGCGTTCAGGTTGGCGCCGTCGCCGTAGACGAGGCCGCCGCACTCGTGCACGTGACGGCAGACCTCCTCGACGTTCTCATCGAAGAGACCGAGCGTGTTGGGGTTGGTGAACATCAACCCGGCGACGGAGTCGTCGCACTGAGCCCGCAGGCTCTCCAGGTCGACATTCCCGCGCTCGTCCGACTTGAGCTGCACTATCTGGAATCCGCTCATCGCGGATGAGGCCGGGTTGGTACCGTGGGCCGAGTCGGGTATGAGGATCTTGCGGCGCTGCTGTTCGCCCCGGTCGAGGTGGTAGCGGCGCATCATGAGAATGCCTGCCAACTCCCCGTGGGCGCCGGCGGCCGGCTGTAGCGACACGGCGGCGAACCCGGAGATCTCGGCCAGCATCTCCTGGAGCTCGTACATGAGTTGCAGGTTGCCCTGGACCATCTGCTCCGGCTGGAGCGGGTGGGTGCGGGCGAAGCCGGGCATGGCGGCCGCTTCCTCGTTGACCTTAGGGTTGTACTTCATGGTGCAAGAGCCGAGCGGGTAGAACCCCAGGTCAATGGCGTAGTTCAGTTGCGAGAGCCGCACATAGTGCCGGACGAGGTCGGGCTCGCTTACCTCGGGCAGGGGCAGCTCGTCGCGCAGCCAGTCCTGCGGCAGAGGCGCCTCGGGGACGTCCAGCGCCGGCAGGGTCGATGCGGTGCGGCCGGGGCGGCTCAGCTCCTTCAGTGTCTTCCTGTTCATGAGAGCGCCCCCAGTACCTCGGTCAGCTCGTCCATCTGAGCCTTGGTGTTCATCTCAGTGACGCAGAAGAGCATGCAGTCCTCCAACTCCGGATAGGACCGGCCCAGCTCATAGCCCGGAACGATCCCCTCGGTGAGGAGCGCCTCGCTGACCTCGGCGGTCGGGCGGGGGCAGCGAACGACGAACTCGTGGAAGAAGTCGGGGCGGACGATGTCGTAGCCGGGCAACTGGGCGATCTCGGCGGCGCAGTAGTGGGCCTTGTGATAGCAGGAAGACGCTACGGTGCGCAGACCGGATGGACCCATGGCGGCGAGGTAGATCGCCGCTGCCAGGGCGTTGAGTGCCTGGTTAGTGCAGATGTTTGAGGTGGCCTTCTCACGGCGAATGTGCTGCTCGCGGGTGGAAAGGGTGAGCACGTAGCCACGCTTGCCGTCCGCGTCCACGGTCATGCCGGCAAGGCGGCCGGCCATGCGCCGCACGAGTTCGGGCTTGGTGGCGAAGTAACCCAAGTAGGGGCCACCGAAGGACAGCTGGTTGCCCAGGGGCTGCCCCTCGCCCACGGCGATGTCGGCGCCATACTCGCCCGGCGGTTGTAGCAGGCCCAGCGAGATGGGGTTTGCCACCACCACGAGCAGGGCTCCATTGGCCCGGCAGGCCTCGGCCAGCGCCGCTACGTCCTTGCGAGACGGCACCGAGCCGAGGAAGTCGGGGATCTGGATGGCCACTGCGGCCGTGTCACCGTCGATATGCCGGATCAAGTCCGGCACCTCGACGCCCGGGTCGCAGTCACATACCACCTCGAGGTCCATTCCCTGGGTGTAGGTGCGGGCCGTCTCCCGGTACTCGGGGTGCACCATACGCGAGATGACCGCCTTGGTGCGCCTGCCGCGATGGACGCTGATTGCCATGACGAGCGCTTCCGCCAGCGCGGTGGCGCCGTCGTAGTGCGAGGCGTTGGCGGCCCCCATCCCGGTCAGGTCGCAGACCATGCTCTGGTACTCGAAGATGGCTTGCAGCGTGCCCTGGCTCACCTCGGGCTGATAGGGGGTGTAGGCGGTGTAGAACTCGCCCCGCAGCAGCATGTGCTTGACCACACTGGGCACGAAGTGGTTGTAGGCTCCCGCCCCGAGGAAGCAAGGGTGGCGATCCAGGCTGCTGTTGCGGTCGGCCATTTCGGCCAACTCGGCGAGGACCTCCGATTCGGAGAGCGGCTCAGGCAGGTTCAGCTTGGGGAAGCGCTTGGCGGCGGGAACGTCTAGGAACAGGTCCTCGACGCCGGCGACGCCAGCCGCCCGCATCATCGCTTCCCGATCGGCATCGGTATGCGGGATGAAGGCCATGGGCCTACTCCTCTTCGGTCAGCTGACGGAGCAGATCAGAGTAGGACTCAGCATCGCGAAGACTCTCCACCTGGGACGGATCGGACATGCGCACCTTCGCGAACCATCCCCCATCGTAGGGCTCCTGGTTGACCAGCGCCGGCGAAGACTCCAACTCCTCGTTGATCTCCACCACTTCCCCGGCGACGGGTGTGTAGCAGTCGCTGGCGGCCTTCACCGACTCGACGACGGCGTAGACCTGCCCTTGCTCGAAGGTGTCTCCGATCTGGGGGAGCTCCACGAACACGATGTCACTGAGCTGGTCCTGAGCGTACTCGGTGATACCGAAGGTTGCGATGTCACCCTCGACGCGTACCCAATCGTGGGTCTCCGTGTAACGCAGGGACTGGTCGACTCTGCTCACCATTGCCTCCTGGGGTGCGGCTGGCACGCCCCAACAGCGGCCGCCGGTATTCCTGCGGGCTGACGTCCGGGGGCCAGACTTCCTTGCGTGATCCTCCCTCAGACCTCAGGCCACCGCAGGCTCTTTGCCCTACCCACCCGATAGTCGTCCCTGTCAGGGGCGCCGTGGCGGGCGCTGGTTCCCTTCAGAGAGTGGCGAACGTGAGGTCTTGTGGCCTGAGAGATTCGCGCAACGGCCCCCGGGGTCTGGCCGCACGCTTGCCCCTTCGGCGCCCTACTCGGCTTTCCCTCGCGTTCCTGCCGGTGTAGACGGTAGACAGTGCGAGTATAGGTGTCGCTCCGCCCAGGTGTCAACAGCGTTTGACTCGCACCCTCAACCCTCCTATAATGGCTAAGGTTAGGGTCCGATCGGCAGAGCGCGGGTGCATATGAGCTTGCGGGTAGTGGCGATAGGCGGCGGGACGGGGTTGTCGGTCCTGCTGTACGGGCTCAAGCGCTGGGAGGCCGAGATCGCGGCGGTGCTGACCGTCGGCGATGACGGCGGGAGCTCGGGGCGTCTCCGGCGAGAGCTGGGACTGTTGCCCCCGGGCGATTTTCGTAGTTGCCTGGCAGCGCTCGCCGACGATGAAGCGTTGATGACGCAGCTCCTCCAGTACCGCTTTGGCGATGGAGGGCTGGGCGGACACGCACTGGGCAACTTGCTGCTGGCGGCCATGGTCGACCTGACCGGTTCGTTCGAGCAGGCAGTGCTGGAGACGACGCGCGTACTGAATGTGCGCGGGCGACTCCTGCCGAGCACGCTGGAGAGCGTCTCGGTCTGCGCCCAGGTGATGGACCGGGATGGCAACGGAGACGTCCCGAGGACGATCCGGGGCGAGAGCCTGGTCGGAGCGGCCGGCCCCGGCATCCGGCGAGTGTTTCTGGAGCCGGGGGCTCCGGCGGCCTATCCGGGAGCGGTGAAGGCCATCCTGGCGGCCGACCTGATCGTGCTGGGGCCGGGCAGCCTGTACACCAGCGTCCTGCCCAACCTGCTGGTACCCGGGATTGCGCAGGCGATACGGGCGAGCGGGGCGCAGAAGGTCTATGTCTGTAACGTGGCGGCGCAGCGAGGAGAGACGCATGGGTACTCGGTGCAGGATCACGCCACCGCTATAGTGGACCATGTCGGGCCCGGGCTCTTTCAATACGTGCTGGCTAACGACCACTGGCCGGAGGACAATCGGGTGGACTACATCCGGCCGGCAGCGGACGTAGAGCTGGATCAAGCAGTACTCTGTGCCGACTTGGTCGATGAAGACCATCCGTGGCGGCACCACAGTCTGAAGTTAGGCCGAGCTTTGGCGGACTTCCTGGAGGTGCCGGTGAGTGAAGGGGCCGACTCCTGAGCCATAGGGGAACGGCAACGCGTGCGGGGTGCGCCAAGGCGGCCCCGGTCACAACTGGGAGGAGACAATGGCGATCAACGTAGGTATCAACGGCTTTGGGCGTATCGGACGCCAGGTGCTGAAGGCTCTCCGCGAGAACTACCGCGACGAAGTGCGCGTGGTGGCCATCAACGACATCACCAGCGCCGACGTCCTTGCTCATCTGCTCAAGTATGACTCCAACTACGGCATCTTCCCGGAGTCGGTCGAGGTCGGTGACGGCAAGTTGGTGGTTGGCGGCGACGACATCGTGGTGCACGCGGTTCGCAACCCGGCCGAGATTCCCTGGGGCGACGACAAGTGCGACATCGTGATCGAGTCCACCGGCCTGTTCACCGAAGCCTCCAAGGCCGCTGCTCACCGGCGCGACACGGTGAAGAAGGTCATCATCTCGGCTCCGGCCAAGGGTGAGGACATCACCATCGTGCTGGGCGTGAACCAGGACAAGTACGATCCCGCGAAGCACAACATCATCTCCAACGCTTCCTGCACCACCAACTGCCTGGCTCCCGTGGCCAAGGTCGTCAACGACGCCTTCGGCATCGAGACCGGCCTCATGACCACCGTGCATGCCTACACCAACGACCAGAAGATCCTTGACCTGCCTCACTCGGACCTGCGCCGTGCCCGTGCCGCCGCCATGAACATCATCCCCACCACCACCGGCGCCGCGCGCGCCTTGGCTCTGGTCATACCCGAGCTCAAGGGCAAGTTCGACGGCATGTCCCTCCGCGTTCCCACCTCGACCGTATCTCTGGTGGACTTCACCGCCAACGTGCGCAAGCCGGCGACGGTTGAGGCCGTGAATGCTGCCCTCAAGGCGGCCGCCGACGGCCCCATGAAGGGCGTACTCGGCTACAGCGATGAGCCCCTGGTGTCCGTGGACTACAAGGGCAACCCGCTGTCTTCTGTTGTGGATTCGCTGAGCACCATGGTCCAGGACGGCAAGATGGTGAAGGTGCTTGCCTGGTACGACAACGAGTGGGGCTACTCCAGTCGCGTGGCCGATCTGGTCAAGTTCCTGGCCGACAAGGGCCTCTAGTACTCGGCTTCTGCCATCCTGCCTCGACCTTATCGAGGCCGACGAAGGGCCGCCCA
>JAAYAV010000283.1 GCA_012719195.1 Anaerolineae bacterium
AGGATCTGCACCGGCACTCCTTCGGGGAAGACCAGTTCGCGGGCTTCGTCCGGCATGGAGATCCCCGCGGACTGGAAGGCGCGCTTCACCAGCCGGATCACCGACGAACGCACCGTGAGCCAGTTGTGGCGGGTGCCGTCTAGCCAGAAGTATACGCGCAGGACAACGGTCGCACTGCCCAGGCTGTCAACCAGCACCCAGGGCTCCGGCTCTGCCAGCACCGCCGGGTGTTCGGCCAGGACGCCCAAAGCGATCTCCTGGGCCTCGGCGATGGAGTCGAAGTAGCCGATGCCGATGGTGAAGTCCTCACGGCGGTTGGGGTTGCTGCTATAGTTGCGTATCGTGCCCTTGAACACGGTAGCGTTCGGGATCTGGACGTGGTCACCGTCTGGCGTCATCAGCACGGTGACGCGGGTGGTGAGGCGCTGCACGAAGCCAACGGTCCCGGCGATCTCTATCAGGTCTCCGGCGCGAAAGGGGCTCTGCAGGCTGAGGAAGATGCTGGCGAGGAAGTTTTCCGTGATATCGCGAAAGGCGATACCGAGGACCAGGCCGAGAACGCCGGTGCCGCCCAGGATGGTGAGCGCGAGGCTGGTGAGGCCGGCGACGTGGAACACCACGTAGAGGCCGAATAGCAGCACCGCCAAGCCCACCCCGCGGGCGGCAACCGACCGCAGAAGGGGCTTGTCCAGCCGGGGACGGAGGAACGCATGGGTGCCGGCTACCGCAAGCCGAGCCAGGCCGGCGGCCACTGCGAGCACAAGCAGGGCGAAGGCAATCAGTGGGACCGCCCGGAGCAGCCGCCTCCAGAGGTCCCTCAGGCCCGCGAGGGCCGGCTCCAGAGTCCAGACGGACGGCTCGACCACCTCCACCTGGTTGACCACCGCCACCACATCCTGGATGCGCCGAGCTACGTCTCCCGCCCAGGTGCGGAAATCCTCGCGCTCCGTGCGGCCGTGCAAGAAGACAACGCCGTCTCGCACCTGCACTTGCGGCCCGGTGAACCAGCCGGTTGCCTCCAGAATGCTCTGCAGACGTTCGCGGATCTGCTCGTCGCGCGCTTCCGGCAGCACATCGATGGTGTCCGGCGACTGAGTCTGGATGTCCGCAGCCGGGGTGGAAGCGGGGGTGGGCTGCTCTTGGGCGTGTGCCGATGTGGGTGGGACGGAGAGCAGCAGGAGGAGCAGGAGAATCGGCGTGACGGTCCGCCGGTTCGCGCAGAGTTGGGCCCGACTTCCAGCGTTTCTGCCGGACGGGACCGGAAGGCCGGTGCGCATGCGTACAATCCTCCAGCAAATGGAAGGCGGTGCCCAGATGGGCCTACCCCGCGCCAGCGTCAGGCCTCCACGATACCGTCGTGCTCCACGGTTACGCCGGGGGCGATGGCGAGGGTGTAGGTGGCGGTAGCCCCGGCCTGCCTCACGGCCTCCTCCAGAGGGGACGTGTCCTCGTCGGGCCAGAGGAGGATGATGGTGCCGCCGTCCCCGGCGCCGGCCAGCTTGGCCCCGGGGGCGCCGGCGGCCAGGGCCGCGCCGATGAGGGCCTCGTTCGCCTCGCCGGAACCGCCGAGGTCACGCTGAATGGAGTGGTTCTCGTTCATGAGGCGTCCCATGGCGTCCCAGTCCTCCAGCAGGAGCGCCTTCTTCCCCGCCCGGGCCAACTCCGAGATGCGCTCGTAACCGGCGCGGACCTCCGGATCGCCCTCCAGCCACCGCTCTCGCAAGGGCTTATGGACCCGGTTGGAGGAGTGGTGCACGCCAGTGAAGGCGAGGACGAAGGGCAGCCCCTGGACGTAGCCGGCCAGCGGCTCGACGGTGGCGAAGAGCTCCGCTTCCGTCTCGCGGTAGAACTGCTTGCCGCGGAAGTCCATGTAGTTGAGGCCGCCGAAAGTGCACATGTAGGCGTCCTGGTAGCCGCCCACGATCTTGAGGTGGTTGAGCTCGATGTAGCGCGCCATCTCCGCCAGCTGGTAGTGGGCGCGCGGGCGGCCCTGCCACACCATGATGGCGTGCAGCATGGCCACGAGCAGGGCGGTGGAGCTGGACATGCCGCTGCCGACGGGCAGCTCGCTGTAGTAGTCCACCCGGCAGTCCAGCTGCGGCAGGCGGAAGTAGTCCATGATGGCGCGGGGGATGTCGAAGAAGTCGCCGCGCGGCCGCAGATCGTCCCGGCTGGCGAGGACGCACTCGCGGCCGAGGGTGCAGAACACCGCTTCGTCGGCCGGCGTCACGGTCACCCGAGCGCGCATGCCGACGGAACAGGAGAGCACCGACCCTCCGTACATGTCGGTGGGGTTGCCGATGATGCCGGCCCGCCCGGGCGCCGAGCAGACGACCTTCCGGCTAGAGCTCATACGCCTTGGCCTTGATGTACTGGCGCACCATGTACCCGTAGCGCTCGTCGGCGAGGGCGAAGTCTATGAAGGTGCGGAAGTAGCTCTCGAAGTTGCCGACATCGTAGCGGCGGTTCTCCGGGGGCAGCAGCCAGGCATAGACCGGCAGGCCCTGCTGGATGAGCAGGCGGATGCCGTCGGTGAGCTGGATCTCGTTCTTGCGATCGGGGAAGACGCGTGGCAGGGCCTCGAAGATGGCGGGACTGAAGACGTAGCGCGCCGCGACGGCCAAGTTGCTGGGGGCGGTCCCGCGGGGCGGCTTCTCGATGATGTCCTTCATGCGGATAGGCTCGCCGGTGGGGAGATCACCGGAAGCGGGGCTCACGATACCGTAGCGGAAGGTATCCTCGGCGGGCACTTCCTCGACGGCCACGATGGCGGCCGCCTTGAGGTCCACATGCGCCCGCATCATCGCAGACAGGGGATCGGAGGGCTGACTCCCGGCGATGAGGGAGTCTCCCAGAGCCACCACGCAGTCCTGGCCGTCGGCGAACTCGGTCCCCAAAGAGATGGCGTCGCCCAGTCCGCGCGGGCTGCTCTGGCTGGTGTAGAAGAAGCGTGCCCGCGACTGGAGGCTGCTCAGCTCGGCGAGCAGCAGCTCGTTGCCTGCCTGCTCCAGGGAGGAGAGCAGGAAAGGATCAGGGTCGAAGTGATCCTCGATGGCGCGCTTGCGGCGGCCGGTGATGACGAGGATCTGATCGAGACCGGCCCCCTGAAGCTCCTCGACCACGTACTGGACGACGGGCTTGCGGGCGACGGGGAGCATTTCCTTCGGCTGCGACTTGGTCGCCGGGAGCATGCGGGTGCCCAGCCCGGCGGCCGGTACAATGGCTCTGTTGATGCGCTGGCTCATGGCATAACCTCACTCGCGGCTGTGAACCGACGATGGCTCGGCCTGCGCCGGGGCGGAATCGATGAGGCCGGGCCGGCTGGTCCACATCTTAGGGCAAGGCCGCGGGAACTGCCAGGAGGACGCGCGACATCGGCCCCAGCGGCTGGTGCGGCGCGGTGGGCTAGGCCAGCCGCTGGATGGCGGACCAGTCCGCGCCTGTCCTCTCCAACGCCTCGCGCACCGCCGCCTCGCACTCCCAGTCGAAGCGGAGCGACATACCACAGTCGCTGGAGAACTGGCGAGGCGTGGGAATGAGCTTGACCTTGAGCCCGGCGGCCAGGGCGGCCTTCTCCGCCCGCAGGGCCGCTGAGGTGGTGTGGAAGATGACGACGCCGAAGTCACTCATGGCCGCAGCACAGCAGCGATCGATCGCACCGCCGCCTCGACGTCGTCTCTGGTGGTGAACGGGCCGGGCGCCAGGCGCACCGTCCCGCTGGGGAAGGTTCCGATGGTGCGGTGGGCGGCGGGGGCGCAGTGCAGGCCGACCCGGGTGAGGATGCCGTGCTCCTCGTCCAGCCGGAGGCCAATCTCGGACACGGTCAGCGACTCGTGGGCGAACGAGACCACGGCGGTGGACATCCGGGCGTCCCCGGTCCCGTGCATGCTGACGCCGGGCAGGGCCCGCAGACCATCGATTAGTGTCTCCGTGAGGGCCTCCTCGTGGGCGCGAATGGCCGCGAGGCCGCGGCGGGCAATCCAGTCCAGGGCCGCTCCCAGCCCGGCGATGCCGACGCCGTTTGGCGTTCCGCTTTCGTACTTGTCGGGCAGGTCGGAGGGCTGCTGTTCGGACTCGGAGCGGCTGCCGGTGCCGCCGCGGTAGAGCGGCTCGAGCTCGCTCACGTCCACGCCGGCGCCCAGCACCAGACCACCGGTCCCCGGCGGCCCCAGCAAGCTCTTGTGCCCGGTGAAGGCGAGCAGGTCCACGCCGAGAGCCTGCATGTCGAGCGGGAGCGCTCCGGCGGACTGAGCGGCGTCGAGCAGGAACAGGGCCCCGGCGCGGTGGGCGATGGCGGCGGCCTCGGCCACGGGCATGATGGTCCCGGTCACGTTGCTGGCGTGGAGCATGACCACCAGCCGGGTGCCAGGCGACACGGCTCTCTCCAGGGCGCCGAGTTCGAGCGTGCCGTCCCGCCGGCAGGGGGCGACCTCCAGGCTGACTCCTTCGCGCTCCAGTTGGCGCAACGGCCGCATGACGGCGTTGTGCTCCATGGCGCTGGCGACGACGCGGTCGCCGGGGCGGAGCAGGCCGCGCAGGGCCAGGTTGAGGGCATGGGTGCCGTTGAGGGTGAAGAGGACGCGCATGGGATCGGCGGCGTTGAAGAGCGTCGCCACCTGCTCGCGAACGGCGTAGATGGTGCGGCCGGCCTCGATGCTCAGGGTGTGTCCGGAGCGGCCGGGGTTGCCCCCGGCTCGCTGGAGGAAGTCGGTCATGGCCTGCGCTACCTCGGGCGGCTTGGGCCACGAGGTGGCGGCGTTGTCGAGGTAGATCATCGGGAGAGCACGACGCTGTAGTCGCCCTCGCGTGTCGGTTCGCTCGCCACCTTCCAGCCGTCGCGCTGGGCCATGCGAGTGACGTTATCGCGTGAGGTGACCGTATCGACGACCACGGTGACGGTTCCCGATCCGACGGCCTGCATAGCCTGTCGCGCCAGGATCACCGGCTGAGGGCAGGAGAGACCGCGGGCATCCACTGATTCCGTCTTGGCCAAAGTAGTCCTCCTACGAAGTACGGGACGGAGCGCGGCGCGGATCGCGCATAGTTAGGCCAAGCGCGATGCAGATTAGCAGCCCAATTACCACCGCTATGGGACCATACGCAGCTGGGCCGGCGGCTGAACTGGCAGCGTTGAAGTTGTGGGCGAAGCCGGCTCCGACCACGAGGCCGAAGACGAACATACCGGCGTCGGCATCGCCTTCGCCCCAGAGGAAGAACTGCCGGCCCGGGCAGCCACCGGCCAGAGTGAACGCCAGACCGGCGAGCAGCATGCCGCCGAGGTTCCACAGGATGCTTGTGTGGGCCACAGGTTGGCCCGCCCAGCCGAGGCGGAACTGACCCAGCGCGAGGTTCGTCACTAGGGCGGCCAGCACCAGCGCCGCCACGCCGTTGAACAGGTGGCTGTCGCGCAGAAGGATCATGTCGCGGAAGGCGCCGACGGTGCAGAAGCGGCTGCGCTGCGCCAGAACTCCTACCACTAGACCGACTGCGAGCGCGATGAGGACAGGTGCGTACTGAGACCCAGGGCCGGTCTCCGAGAAGAAGATGGGGCCAGTAGGCACACCCTCGGCGGTACGGCCAAACAGCGGCGCGACGACAAGAAGGACTAGCAGCGTGACAGCGATGGCGGGGCCGAGAAGGCCGGTTGCCCGGGCGGCCGGGTAGTTCCTTCCGAGGCTGTAGCCCCGCTTGAGGAACAGTACGCCTAGGTAGATACCGCCCACCAGGCCAATGATCCCCGGCACGGCAGTGAGGTCGCCACCACCGAGCCGCAGGTATGCGCGCCAAGGGCAGCCAAGGAACACGAGAGCCCCGATGGAGGCGAAGACGCCAAGCAGGAACCGTGCTATCGGCGCCGAGCCAGTGCGAGGAAGAAACTCACGGGCGGCGCGGGCGGCTAGGAAAGAGCCGATCACGAAGCCGGCCAACTCGGGCCGGATGTACTGCACAACGGCGGCGCGATGGAGGCCGAGTGCTCCGGCGAGGTCGCGGCTGAAGCAGACCACGCAGATACCCATGTTGCCCGGGTTGCCAAGCTTGACCAGGACGGGCGCGAGGACGCCAACCACGAGCCCAGTGATGATGGGACCCCAGCGAGAGGTGAGCCAACGAGAAAGCGCAGGCATAGAGCGACTCCTTACCGGTGCGGTGTCTGAGGGCACCACGCCGGCAGGGGAAGGAGTCGCCCGCTAGAGGGCGGGACTGCCTGGCCGAGTGCCGGACGTGCGTGCTGGGCGGAAGCGAGCCTGATGCACCCCGTGCATCCTGGCGTCGGGGAATCAGGTCCTGCGGTGGATCAGCGGCACGCTATCACCTCCTAATGATTGGCGGAACCGAGACGCCGGGATTATGTACGACCACGCCGGTTGCTGCAAGAGGGCGGCTAGCGGATTCTCACAGGCTTATTAGCGGGCCGAAGGCGTAGGCGCAGGCGACGCTCACCACGCCCACCATGATTGCGGCAGCGAGCCCGCCCAGGAAGGGTCGGATCCCCAGGCGGCGCAGGAAGCTGAAGTTGGTGCTAAGGCCGACGGCGGCGAGCGCCACCAGCAGGAGGTACTCGGCCAGCACCTTGATGCTGCCGACGAGGCTGCTCCACCCGGCCGCTTCCCACAAGCCGAGGGCGCGGCCACCGCCCTGCAGACCGGCGTCGCCCAGGCTGCGCACGGCGGCCATAAGGAGAAAGCCGAGCACGAAAAGCGGCAGGAGCTTGACCACGTCCACCTTGGTCCCCGTCTGTCGCGCCCGAGCGCGGGCATAGCGGTAGGCCATGAGGGGCACGACGCCGGCCATGAACACGTTGCGGACCATCTTGATGATCACGGCCACGTCGGCGCCGGAGAGCGCCGCTG
>JAAYAV010000284.1 GCA_012719195.1 Anaerolineae bacterium
GGAACCGCAGCGACGGGTCGCTCCAGCGGATGCGTTGCCATCGCAAGGCCAGCACACCGACTACGACGCTGAGGCTGAAGGGTGCTGAGAGGAGTTGCTGGTTGAGGATGTCGCGTAGGTGGGCCCAGGAGAACATGGTGTAGTGCTGCCACCTAGTCTCCACCCGGAACAGGGGCACAAACCAACTGCCGTCACCGCCGCCGGGAGCGTCATGGGACAGCAGCGCCTCCAGCCCGTGGCCTCCCGCCGTCATAACCGCCACCACTACCGCCGCCATCAGAAGCAGCGGGCCCGCCGCCTCCGCCGCCACCCGCGCCAGCGACCAAGCTCGCCCCCGACGGGCATGAAGGGCCAGGTAGGCAAGCCCGGCCAGAAGCGGCAGCGTCGAAAGGCTCAGCGAGTGGGTGAAAGCGAGAGCGGTGGCGGCGGGCCACAGCGAACCCCGACCGTCCAGGAAGCGGAGACCCAGCACCAGGAAGGCGAGGATGCCGACCGGCAGCAGGGTGTAGCTTTCCACGTAGCCGAAGAAGAGCTGCATCGTACCGAGGGTGAGGAACATGGTCGCCGCCAGCACCCGTCCGCACTGGTCGTCGCTCCACACCGCCAGCGTCCGCAGCAGGAGCCACACGAACATGCCACCCGCCAGGCACGACACCAGGGCGTACGTGGTCTGTACGTCCAGGCCCCAGGCCGCGTTCAGCAGTGCCCACAGCTTGGCGTGCAGGAAGAGCGACAGCGGCGACTGCCAGTTGTAGGTGAGGCGCACTTCGGGGTGAGAGATGGCGTTGGCGAAGATATAGGCGTCGCCCCAGCGCAGGTGCTGCAGGCGACCCAACCAGAACAGCGGCACCGCCAGCAGCGTGACCAGCTCGATGAGCCGGCCTCTTCCCCAATGGGCGGCCGCCCTCTGCCACCAGCGCGCCGGCGCCCGCCAGGCCGATTCCACCACGGGCGTGATCCCGACCAGCGCCGCCAGTGCCAGCGCGCCCTGGGCCCAGCGGGGTAGGCTGGGGAAGCCGCCCGCTCCCCACACGTGCTCGATGGGAAGCTGTGTCGATAGCAGATGGAGGGCGATCAGCGCCAGCGCCCAGACCCGCAGATAGCGCAGCATGGCCCCGCTAGCCCGGGCCGGCCAGGTGCTCCAGCAAGGCGGTCAGAAGCACAGTCCCCTGCTCCATGTCCTCCGCCCGGACGTACTCATCCTTGCCGTGGGAGTTGGCCATGCCCATGCTCATGTTGGCGCAAGTCAGCCCCTTGGCGTTGAATATGTTGGCGTCGCTCCCTCCCCCGCCCCGCACGGTCGTCGGCGGGAAGCCGGCGCCCTCAGCCACCCGGGCAAAGGTCTGCACCAGAAGGTCGTCGGCAGGAATGTGGAAGCGATGGTAGGAGTCCGTGATCTCCACCTCGGCGCGCCCACCACCAGCGGAGGCCGTCTCCTCCAGGGCCCGCTTCATACTCTCCGCCTGGGCCGACAGCTTCGCCTCGTCGTGGCTGCGCGCCTCGCCCCACACCTCGACCAGGTCAGGGACGATGTTGGTGGCCTGCCCGCCCCTGATGACGCCGATGTTGGCGGTGGTCTCGCCGTCAATCCGTCC
>JAAYAV010000285.1 GCA_012719195.1 Anaerolineae bacterium
CCGAAGCGCACCAGCATCACTCGGCCGGTGGGAGGTCAGCCCGTCGGCCCTAGCCGCTTGGCGGCGGGTGAGGCGGTGCGAGGCTGTCGATGGCCGCGCCAGCGGCAATCGACCACGGGAGGGGAGGGTGACTACATTGGCTTCGGCGACGAAGAGCGTCGGCCGCAATGCGGTCGTTGCGCCTTGTCGCGCGCCGGGCGCAGCCTTCCCCCAGCCCGTTTCACCCCTCTTGATTCCTCTCACCGCTCCCGTACTCGGAACATCGAGGCCGACGGAGCGGACGGCGCCAAATACCAGTGAAAGGAGGCGTCCATGTGAACGCGCGGAAGCTTCCACTGCCGGGGTGGACGCAGGTACGCTACCTGCTCCCACCGGAGGGGGAGTCCGCGCTGGGCACACGGACCACCGGGCCACCGCAGCCACGCAAGGTGCGGAGGTACCGGGCCGGAGCCTGGGCGCGAGCTCGCCCCCCGTGATAAGCGTGGCACCATTCTCTACATCGCGGCTTCCTACTTACTTAGCAGTCAAGGAGAATGCACGATGAGGAAATGGGTGCTACGGTCGTTGGGTCTCACGCTGGTGATTGCGTTGTTCCTCTTCGGGGCAACGTCGGTCATGGCAGCGGGTTCGGAAGGCCCTACGCCGATGGGAGCCGCCGATATCGAGATCGACGTACAGGAAACCGGGGGCTGGGTCCTGAAGCTTGGGTCCGCAGACCTCGGGCTGTCGTCTGAGAACGTATCGTCCCTGGCCAACCGCTTCGCGCTGGCTCTGCCGCCTCTGGCGATAGACCCGGCTATGGTGGGGCTGGCCTCGAACAGCGGCATACAGCACTTGGCTCTCGTCAAGGAAGGCAACGAGTCCACAGTCTTCATCAACGGCATCCCGGCCACCGAGCTCGCACTTTCTGACTCGGCTGTGTCCAAGGTTGCGGCGGAATTCGTTCCGGAGTTGGAAGGACTGATCTCGTGGGCCAATGGCGCGAACCTGGCTGTAGTGCTGAACTTCCCCGAGAACGGTGAGGGGGAGAGATACGTTCTGGACCTGGGGCAGGAAGTGGTAGCCGCCGCGACGGCGGACACCCGAGCCAATCAGATTGGCCTCGGCGCCACCATTACCCCGGACGGAAAGATCGTATCCATCGGTGGCATCGCGCCGGCTGACCTTGGGCTCGACCTGGGCACGATCGACATGTCCTGGATGCAGAGCTTCGGAATCGACCGGCTGGGTCTCAACCAGCTTGATCTCGCCGTAGACGCCAATGGCCTCACGGTGTCCTCCAACGGTGATGAGTGGGTCTCGATGGCGTGGGACGCCGACTACGTGGCCCAGAACGCCGGTGCCTTGGGCAAGATGGGTGGGTTCGCCATCGATCAGTCGATGGTTGACCTGGCCGTGAACTGGCTCAAGGACACCGAAATCCATGTGGGTGCTTACCTGGATGAAGACTCTGCCGAAGGCGCGCCGGTGGTCAGTGTCGGCCGCCCCATCAGCGTCAACATTCAGGACAAGGCTCTCGTAGTGGAGGGCTTCAACACCGGCTTCGCGCTTGATGACCTCACTCTCGGGTATGTCGAGCAGTTCGGCTCGGCTGCCATGCTCTGGGACGGAGCCTCTCATCAGGTTCGTCTGGCGGTTGGCGATAACGCGCTACCCGCTATCGAACTTGAAGAGGGCTTCATCACCTCTGTCGCCGGGACTTTCGTGGGGGACATCCTGCCTTGGGGCGTTATCGAGCAAGTTCTGGGCGAAGCCCAGCTTACTGCACAGTTGACCTACGAAGATAGCGCGCCGGCTAAGCTTGCTGCAATCGATGTTCCTATCGAGTACAGAAGCGCTGCCGCTCCGCTGCTAGCTGACGTCACCCTCGGCCGCACCGATGGCAAGGTCGCCATAGCTGGCGAAGCTCTGCCGTTGGCGCAGCTTGGGTTCGACGTTTCCGGTATCGTTCAGTCGCTCACCGCCACGCTCGGTCCCGTTGAAGGCCTGTCAGTCGACTTCGGCCCCACCGGTCTCGCGCTCGGTGTTGACGACAAAGCAGTTCGCATAGTCTGGGACGAGGCAACTCGTGCCAACTTGCTTGGACTGGCCCTGGACTTCGTCGGTGAGCAGTACGGTGTTACTGCACTCAGCTCCCCCGGCCTTGTACGCTGGGCTGCTGAGACCGCCCTAGTCTCGATCAACCAGTTCGATCTGGGACTCCGCATAGGCTTCACGGACGAACCTATTCCAGCTGGCTCCATTGAGCAGCTGGTGGGCTTCATCTTCTAGCCTAGGCGCCCAAAGCAATCCAAAGGCCTCCGCGGTGGCCACCGCGGAGGCCTTTCCTTGTGTGTAGGCTACCTTGCCCCGTGCTAGCTCGGGCCCGGCCACTCCTTGGACAGGTGCAGCGACCCGGCCGGGCCGCTGAGCGTCACATCCCCTGGGCGCCAGCGCCGGTTGCGGCAGTCCGCATCCGAATAGGCGAACACGTAGTCGTCCGGCTGCCAAGGGTGCATCACGGCGGCGTAGGCGATGGTGATGGCGTCGGAGCCGGGCGTGGCGGAAGCGTAGTAGGCCTCCAGCACCTCATCCCAGGTTTCGCCGTATTGCTCGCTCTCCAGGCGGGCCAGCATGGTGTCGGCCACTGCCTCCATTCCGGTGGGGCCGATTGAGGCTGCCTCTCCTTGCAGTACCGCCGCCACCGCTAATACCAGGACCATTCCGGTCATACCTGCTCCACTCCTCGATGTGCCATACACCTCGCCGGGCTCCAGCGCTCGGCTCGAGTCGGTTTCGGTGCGGCCGTGCGGCAACGAGGCCACACAGCGTTGGCGTCCTGGCGTCTCGCGGAAGGCAATGGTAAGTGGGGGTTGGGCGGTGGCCGGGGCGCAAACGGAGGCACACTAGCACTAACGGAGACTTATCCGCAAAGGAGCAAGGCGCTCTGTAACCGGAGAGTGCCTGCAGAGTCCCGGTCTTGACGGCTGGCAGTTCCGGCGTCTCCGTCGGCGCTACTAGGCGGGTAGGAAGAAGAAGGCCATGGCGGTGATGACGTAGACGGCCAGCAACTGGCCTCCTTCGACCCAGTTACTCTCGCCGTCAAGGGCTATGAGCGCGGTGATCAGGGTGGCTCCTACCAGCGCGACGATCTCGAAGGTGTTGAACAC
>JAAYAV010000034.1 GCA_012719195.1 Anaerolineae bacterium
ACGCCCGCCGTGCTGGCCGCCACCATGTTCCTGGACAACCACGTCGGCGGCGTCTACTACCCGGCCGGCGGGGCGCAGATGCTCCCCAACAAGATCGAGAAGGCCTTCGAGCGCCTGGGCGGCCAAGTCCTCTACCGCACCATGGTGGACGAGATTCTCATGCGCGACGGGCAGGCCTACGGCGTGCGCCTGGCCGACGGCACCGAGATCGCGGCTCGACGCGTCGTCGCCAACGCCACCGTCTGGAACCTCTACGGCAAGCTGGTGCGCCCGGAGCACATCAGTCCGGAACGGCTGCAGTGGGCCCAGGGCCTCGTGCCCACCTTCCCCAGCATGACGCTCTATATGGTGGTGGACCGAGCCGCGCTCCCCGCCGACATCATGCCCTGGGAGATCTTCATCGAGAACCGCAAGGTCATTGATAGCGGCGACCTCACCCTCTACATCAACTCCCTGGTGGACGATACCCTCGGCCCGACCGGCAAGATGGTCATCATGGCCATCGCCCCCAACCTGGAGAAGTGGCCGGCGCCCGGCTCACCGGAGGACGGCAGCCCCGCCTATCTGGCCCAGAAAGAGGCGCAAGCCCAGCTCATGCTCGACCAGGTCGAGAAGCACTTCCCCGGCTTCGGCGACCACGTCGAGACAATGATCGTGGGTTCGCCCACCACCATCGAGCGCTACCTGCTGAAGAACTGGGGCGCGGTCGGCGGGCCGAAAAACGCCCTCGGTCAGCACATGATGAAGCGCCTCCACGCGCGCAGCGAGTGGAAGAACCTGTACATCTGTGGCGACTCCACCGTGATGGCCACCGGCGCCCCGGCCACTACCGTCTCCGGCGTCGGCGCCGCCAACATGGTCCTGCGCGACCTGCGCCTGCCTGAGTACGACTCCCGACGCTTCGACCGGCAGTACGTCCATATCGTGGACGCGCCCTACCGGCGGAGTGCTCCCGCGGCGGGCGCGCCGCTCAACGAGGAGAACGCCCGCTGGATGGCGGCACTCTGTCAGGGGTGCGAGCAGCCGGCGTGCGTGGATGCCTGCCCGGCCGGAGTCGACATCCCCGCCATCCTGCGGCGTATGGAGGCGGGCAACTACGCCGGCGCCGCCCGCGAACTGCACTCACGCACGCCCTTCGGCAGCCTCTGCGGCACCGTCTGCCCGGCGGACCGGCTCTGCGAGCGTGCCTGCTACCGGCGTTCCTTCGCCGGCTCACCGGTGCCCATCGCGGCGCTACTGCGCTGGCTGGCGGAGAGCGCCGGCCCCGAGGGCTGGCCCCAGCCGCAGTCCGGGGGCGGCAGCTCTCAGGTGGCCGTCCTGGGCGGCGGGGCAGCGGGCCTGGCCTGCGCCTACTTCCTGGCCCAGGCCGGTTGCCGGGTAGAGCTGTTTGGCGGTGGTGAAGCCCCGCCGCGCGAGATGGATCTCGCCCGCCACGAGTGGACCGCCGTGGAGCGGATGGGCGTCACGTACCACGGCGGCGCCAGCCAGTCCGCCTTCGACTACCGACCCTACTCCGCCTTCTGCCTACTCCAGGAGGAGTGGCGACAGGCCATGAGCGGCGTCTCGCCCGCGGTGATCATCGAGGACGCACCGGTGAGCGAAGGGCTCCCCCTCGCCGAGGCCGTGGCAGCGGGTAGGAAGGCGGCCTTCCGCCTCTGCGGTCGCCTGGCCGATGCCAGCAACCGAGTCGCCGCCGTCAGTCCGTAGCACGGGCCCTTGTGGCCGCTTCACTCGCGCAAGACCGGGGAGCCGCCCACAAGGGGCTACACTACGAGAGACCGGGGCGGTCCGTTGGCCTGTGCCAAGGGTAGCCATTGGTGGCGCGGTGAAAGGCGCCGTGATTGACGCCGGGCTGAAGCCGCGGCGCTAGGCTTGAGCAAAGCCCGCCTCCGCGGGCTGTGGGAGCCGGCGTAGGCCGGCTTGGCCAACCTGTAGCCCCGGCCATTCATGGCGGGGCGACTGCGGGGCAGCAGCCCAAGTCGAATCAGCCCGCCGAACCCGCCGGGCTACAACGGGGCATAGCCCGCCGCCAGGCATGGCTTCGCCGTGTCCGCTGCTCCGGCCCCCAGGCCCGCCGAAGGGCGGGCTTCGCCTACTCGTAACCCCGGCCACCCATGGCAGGGCGACTCCTGACGTTCACGTTGACACCGTGGCCGGCGCCTCGTATACTGCACCCAATCGAATAGTGCAGGCGGTGGTGACCCGAAGCCCGGAAGCCACGGCTTAATGGGGGAAGACCGGTGAGAGTCCGGCGCTGTCCCGCAACTGTAACCCCAGCAATGGGGGAGCCAGAACACCCGCCATCGCCCTGCTTTCAGCACCTGCGTGGACAGGGGGCGGAAGCGTGAGATAGGCACCGGAGCCGCTAGAGCACCGGCACCCTTTCCTCCAACGCTACCGTGGCCCCGACAACCCGTCGGGGCCACTGCTCGTCTCCGGCCCCTCCCGGCGGCTGCTGGAAGGCCATATCCGAGGAGGTATGCCGTGAGAAACCGTAGTTCCCTATCGCTCGTTCTCGTCCTGGCACTGGTGCTCGTCGCCGTGCTCCCCGTCCATGCCGACACCGGCGCCGCCGCCAGCTGGCTCGAGAGCCAGCAGCGCGCCGACGGTGGGTTCGGCCTGGAGCAGAGCACCCTCTCCGACACCGCCGAAGCCGTCTTCGCCCTCACCGCCGCTGGTGTCGCATTGGACGACGTCGCCGTCGAAGGCGTCACTCCGGTGGACTACCTCACCGCCAATCTCGACTCTGCCGCCACCGTCGGCGCCCAGGCCAAGGCCGCCCTGGCGCTGTCTGCCGCCGGTCTCGATGTGACCGATGTCGAGGGGACCGACCTCGTCGCCGCCATCACCGGCGCCATGAATGACGAAGGCCGCTTCGGCGATGACGACGCCACCTTTACCGACAGCCTCTACGCCGTGTTGGCCCTGGCCGCCGCCGGGCAGGAAGTGCCCGTCGCCGCCAACGACTGGATCGCCGCTCACCAGGGCGAGAACGGCGCCTGGGCCTGGAACGGGTCCACCGAAGCCGCCGACACCGACAGCAACACCACCGGACTGGCGCTGCAGTCGCTGCTGGCCGCCGGCGTCGCTGCCGACAACGGCGCGGTTGTCGCCGGGCTCGACTACCTGCGCTCCATCCAGAACGAGGATGGCGGCTTTCCCTATCAGAAGCCGTCCGAGTGGGGCACCGACACCGACGCCAACTCCACCGCCATGGCCCTGATGGCCATCACTGCCGCCGGCCAAGACCCGGCCGCCTGGGCGACCGAGGAAGGCGCGACCCCGACTGACGCCCTGAACGCCCTCCAGAATGACAGTGGCGCCTTCTCCTGGCAGGCCGCCATGCCCGACGACAACCTCTTCGCCACCTGCCAGGCCATCCCGGCGCTGCTGGGCCGGCCCTATCCCATCGCCCCTCTGACCGGAGTTGTGGCCGCCGAGGAGCCTGCGGCCGCGGCTACCGCCGAACCCACGGCTGAGCCGACGGCCGCGATGACCGCCGAGGCCACAGCCGCGCCCGCCGCCACCGCTACTCCGGCCACCGTCATGCCCACCACCGGCGGCGTGATCAGCGTCACTCCATGGGGCCAGATCCTCATGCTCGCCGGCGCCGGCCTCGCCACCGGCGGCTACTTGGTTCGGCGTCACCTGAGCCGAATCAGCGGCCGCTAGTCCATCTCTGCCCGGGGCGTCCGGGACCGCAGCCCTTGGACGCCCCTCCATCATTCATTTCGGCTGCTCGTTCCGGGATAGAGAGACCATGAAACCCGCCACTATGTTCGTGTTACGTCGCCTCGGCCCGATGGTGGCCCTGCTGGCGCTCGCGCTCGTGAGTTCGGCCCACCCCGTTGGGGCGCAAGAGCCCGGCAATCGGGCCGGCCTTATCATCGAGTACGGCCCCGACCGGGTGGACACTCTCTGCGTCACCTTTGCGGAAGACAGCCTCACCGGCTCCGACCTGCTCCTCAAGAGCGGGCTGTCGGTCGGCATGCAGTCGGGCGGCCTGGGCGTGCAAGTCTGCCAGATCGAGGACGTCGGCTGTGAGCCTGGGCGCGAGCCCTGCTGGTGCCAGTGCCTCTCCAACCCCTGCGCCTACTGGACCTACTTCCAGTGGAAGGACGGCGCCTGGGCCTACGCCCCGCTGGGAGCCACCCGCCGCGCCGTCCGCGACGGCGATGTGGACGCCTGGGTCTGGGGAGACGGCAAGTCCGCACCGGTCACCGACCCCGGCCTCGTCTGCGCCGAGGCGCCGACCAGCGCTCCGGCTGCCGACACCGAAGCCACTGCCGTCCCTACGGCCACGCTCACACCGGCTCCCGCCCTTGCGCCTACCGAGGCCTCTGGAGGGGCTACGTCTCAGACCGGCTTCGGCTGCTCCTCGCCGGCGCTTATCCTGCTGCCCCTGGCACTGCTCGGCGCCTTGGCGCTCTGGCGGAGATAGCCCTTGCTCCACCCGGTCGCCTTCACCATCTGGGTCGCCGCTGCTGCCGCCATAGCGCTCGGCACGCGCAACCCCATTTACCTGGCGCTTCTGCTACTGGTGGTCTGGGGGACCTACGACGCTGCTCGGCGGCACAACCCGCGCGCCCAGTGGGGCGGCTTGCTACGCCTGGGGATCTGGGTCTGGGCCATCACCATCCCTTTCAACGCGCTCTCGTCGCACCTCGGCCGCTACGTCCTCTTCACGCTCCCTCGGTCTCTGCCCGTCATCGGGGGGCCGGTCACCGTCGAAGGCGTGCTGTTCGGCTTCCTCAACGGCCTGTCACTGGTGCTCCTGCTCACCGCCTTCGCCGCCTTCAACACCGCTGTCGAGCAGTATGAGCTGCTGCGCCTGGTGCCGTCCGCCTTCTACCATGCCGGAATGGTGGCCTCCATCGCCGTCACCTTTGTGCCCGTGATGACCGCTACCTTCGCCGACATCCGCCAGGCGCAGATGCTGCGCGGGCACCGGTTCCGCGGCATCCGCGACCTGCTGCCTCTCATTGCCCCCTTGCTGGCCAGCGCCCTGGAGCGCTCCATCCAGCT
>JAAYAV010000286.1 GCA_012719195.1 Anaerolineae bacterium
GCCTTGCGCACCCGCGGGTCGGTGGTCAGGCCGAGGTAGTTATTGGAGCCGATCATGACCAGACGGTGGCCGTCGATCACCACCTCAGTCCCCTCGGTGTCCTCGAGAGGAATGAAGTAGGGATAGTACCCGCCGGCTATAGCCTCTCGGGCAGCGGTGAACTCGTAGCACTTGGAGAGTATGTCCACGGATACCTCCGATCTCGCCCTATTCTGAGGAACCAAACGCGTCCCGTATGATAGCCCTAGCAGCGGCCGGCGACAAGGGGTACGCGGAGAGAATCCCGCCACCTCATCGGAGCCCAGCGATGGCACGTCATTTGCATCACCGAACCCACGTAATACCATGGCAGGAGGAAGCCTTGGCGGTGGGCCCGCAGAGAGTCAATAGCCTTCAGGAGCGCCTGGAAGCGCTTGGCCTGGACGCGTTCCTGGTGACACTACCCACGAACATTCGTTACCTCGTTGGCTTCACCGGTGACCTGGGTCTGCTGCTGGTGACCAAGGACGCGGTGGAACTAGCCGTGGATGGCCGCTACACCGAGCACGCCCGCCGGGAAGTCGGCGCGGTACCGGTGCGCGAGGTTCGTGGCGAATGGGCCGCGGCTCTGGCCGGCTTAGCCGCCAACCACTCTGTCGGGCATATCGGCTATGAAGGTGACCATGTCACCGTCTCACAGCTCGAGCGTCTGGCCGAGGGTGCGCCTGGTGTGCAGTTGGAGCCTTTCAGTGGCACGGTGCTTGCCCTGCGCGCTCGCAAGTCGCCAGAGGAGATCGAGGCCCTGGTGCAGGCCATCGCCCTCACCGACGAGACCATGGCCGCCCTGCGCGACTGGCTGCGCCCGGGAGTGACGGAGCGAGAAGCGGTGTGGTTTGTGGAGTCCTACATCCGCACTCACGGTGGCGAGGCGGTCGCCTTCGACCCCATCGTCGCCGCGGGACGGAACGGCGCCATGGCGCACGCTCGCCCCAGTGACCGGCCAATCGGGCGACAGGAGCCCATCGTTGTCGACATCGGGGCCCGCGTCGAAGGGTATCACGGTGATCTGACCCGCACGCTGTGGTTCGGAACGCCCACCGACCGCTTCAACGAGCTCTACAACCTGGTGCTGGAAGCTCAGCTCACGGCGGAGGACGGCATCAAGGCCGGCATGAGCGGCAAGGAGGCAGACGGACTGGCGCGCGCGGTGATCGAGGGGGCAGGCTATGGTGAGCGGTTCAGCCACAGCCTCGGTCACGGTGTCGGTCTGGCGATTCACGAGGAGCCACGCCTATCACAGCTTGCCGAGGGGACCCTGGAGACAGGCGCCGTAGTCTCGGTGGAGCCGGGCGTCTACTTCCCCGATTGGGGCGGGATACGGATTGAAGATCTTGTTGTCATTGAAGACGGGGGAGTAAGGGTCCTCACCCGCTCCGCCAAAGAGCCCTGGCTGGCCGAGTAGGCTGGGAGGAGAGCAGATGAGCAGTTCAGCCACATGGAGTAGTAGCCCCGCTCCGACCCGGGTTCGTCCGCCGCGAAGGCAGCGTGTCGGGGGCCTCAACACTGGTGCGGCGAACCCCACCCTGGCCTACCTGGCCATCGGGTTTGTCGTCGGCCTTCTGATCGGCTTGCCCGTGCTTGGGTGGTGGCTGTGGCCGGTCCGGACGACCAACGCCGTCCCATCGGACCTGGCGCCGGCGTACCGGGAGGCCTATGTCGCTATGGCGGCAGACTCCTACGCTCTCAGTGGCGACCTTGCGCTCGCCAAGGCGCGGCTCGGCACCTGGGGCCCGGACGAAGCGGCCCGAATCATCGCCTCGCTGCAGGAGACCGCGGTGGCCTCCGGTAGCACCGTGCAGACCACGCGCCTGCAACAGCTATCCGCCGACCTCGGCTTACTCGATGGGTCCGCCAGCGCCGCTGCTTCCGCCTCCACCGGTGTTCAGAGCGCCGGCGAGGACGACGCTCTCGTCGCGCGGAAGAGTGGCACCCCTCTGATCGTGATTGGCGCCATCCTACTGGCAAGCGGCCTGGTTCTAGGTGGATACCTGGTGCGCCGCCAGGGTGGGATGGGGAAGTTGGCAGTCGCACTGAGATCGCTGCGCAAGCGCGGGATCCAGATCCCGAAGCCGGACCTCGCCGGGATACGGCGGGCCCTTCAGACGGATCGTCCGCGTCGCCCAACCACGGCGGCCACGGAGCCATTGTCGGCGGCTGCACCGGCGGAGATGGACGTAGAAGAGGCCGAGGAGTATGAAGCTGACGACGAAGACCGCAGCCTAGAAGCGGTGCTCTCCACGTGGACGGAGAAGGTAGATATCCAGGAGCCGGCCGAAGAGGCTATCGTGGAGTCGGCACAGTCAGACTCTCGGCCCGCTGCCCGTTCGGATGCGGCTGACGACCCGCTCTCCCTGGGCGTATTCATGGCCACGTACCGGCACGGCTCCGACAAGATGTTCGACATCAGCTACTACCTCAGCGATGAGGCGCAGTTCCTTGGCGAGTGCGGCGTCGGAGTGGCCGAGACGGTGGGAGACGCCATCCCGGAGCAAGCCTGCGCCATGGAACTCTGGCTCTTCGACAAGGGCGACATCCGCACCCACACCAAACTGCTGGTAACGGACTTCGCTCTCGACGACCCGGACCTGCGAGAAGTGCTGGCTGGGCGCGGCGAGCTGGTGCGTGCCGCTCCGGGCCAGATCATTCACCTGGAGACGGCGCAGCTGCGCCTGCAGGCAGAGGTACTGAGTGTCAAGCATGGCGACGCCCCCAGCGCGCCGGCACGCGCCTACTTCGACGAACTAACCCTCGAGCTGCGAGTCCATCTCAAGGGCTAGACCGACCCTCAACCAAACGGCAACGCCCCTCGAGCCAGGTGGCTCGAGGGGCATTGTGCTTGTGTGAGGTTGGCCGAGCGCGGCGGTTAGTGCGCCCCGCGGACCTCCGCGGCGGCCGTCACGATGGCGATGAAGTCATCCGCCTTCAGACTGGCGCCACCGATCAGCCCGCCGTCGATATCCGGCTGCTGCAGCAGTTCGCGCGCGTTGGCGGCGTTCATGCTGCCACCGTACTGGACCCGCATGGCCTGGGCGACGTCGGCTCCGTAGAGGTCTACCACTGTCCCTCGCACGACGTCGGCAATCACCTGGTTGGCGCCCTCTGCGGTAGCCGCCCGACCGGTGCCGATGGCCCAGATAGGCTCGTAGGCGATGACCAGGCTACGCACCTGCTGGCCGGTGAGCCCGGAAAGGACTCCCCGCACCTGAGCCGAAACGACCCGCGCCGTGTCGCCGCGCTCGTTCTGCTCGAGGTCCTCACCCACGCAGATGATGGGCACCAGGCCGTGCTTGAACGCGGAATGGACCTTCTGGTTGACGAAGCCGTCCGTCTCGCCGAAGTACCCACGACGCTCGGAATGCCCGAGAATGACGTAGCGGCAGAGCTCCTTGAGCATGACCGGCGACACCTCGCCAGTGTAGGCCCCAGAGTCGGCAGGGTA
>JAAYAV010000287.1 GCA_012719195.1 Anaerolineae bacterium
CCGAGCAGGGCGAAGGTCGCCGCGATCAGCAGCAAGGAGAAGGGATCGGTCAGCCACTGGCGCATGAGGGCCCAGGCCTGATCGTCCAGCAGGCCTCCGACAAGCGGCAGGCCGCGAATGGTCTCCTCGGGTCGTGGGGCTACCAGATCAGCCAGAGTGTCGATACGAACCCGGGCCACCACGAGCACCGTCAGGAGCAGCGACTCGGCAGATAGCGGGCCGGTCCGGCGTTGGGACAAAGCTCCTAGTCCCAGAAGACGCGGCGCACGGCGCTGCGCTTGCTCGTTTCCACTACCTGGCCGTCGTCGTCGCGCACGACCACCACCTGCCAGGAGTACTCCCCCGGCCCATTGGGGGCGCCGCGCAGCCGGTACTCGGTCGCGCTGGTGCGGGCTATCCCCCAGGCAGGCTCACCCTGTCGCCAGACGCGCAGGTCGAAGCTCTCGCCGGCTCGTAGCTGGCCGCCGAAGGACCAGATGAAGTCGACGTTGCCGTCCACGGCGAAGTGGGTGACGTCAGCCGGTTCGACCAGCTGCGGGGCGACGTGCATGGGCCCCGTAGCGGCGGTGGGCGCCGGGGTAGCGGTGGGCGGACCGGTTTCAGATGTGGGCGTCGGCGCCGATGTCACGGCGGCAGTGGGAGTAGCCTCTGCCTCGGCGCTCGTGTCGGCGGTGGGAGTAGCCTCTGCCTCGGGCGAGCCCACCGGCTGCGCGGTCCAGATGGTGACGGGTGTGCTGAGCGCCGCCTCGAACTCGGCTGTGGCCGTACGCGGATCGGGCGGTGGCGGATCCTCACCGGGCAACCCAGCGAGAACCGCGGCCCCGGCGGCGCCGACCATCACCAGGGCGAGCAGCATCATCTTCACCGCCCGCGGGGTGCGCCGAATGGCGCCAAACAGGCTGCCGAAGAAGTCCGACAGACCGTGTTGCACCGCGATCGACGTGGACTCGCGCTTACGCAATCCCTCGATGAATGCCGTTGCTGAGTGAAACCGATCGGCTGGTTCCTTGGCCAGCGCTCGGAGCACGGCGCGCCCGGCGTCGCGGCCGAGGCTGCGCCGGACGGAGCGGGGCAGCGAGGGGGTAAGGACGGCGTGGTTGCGTCGCGTCTCTTCGTCGGAGCTGCCCGGAAAGGGAAGGCGACCGGTGAGCATCTCGTAGGCGATGACGCCCAGAGAGTAGATGTCGGACCAGGGCCCGGTGGGTTGAGCGGTGTTGCGCTCCGGCGCGCTGTAGCGGGCGTCGCCGGGAGCGGGGTGCTGGCCGCGGCGGCGGGCCTGGGCCACGCCCGAAAGCAGAACGCGACCGTCTTCCGTGATCAGGATATGATCGGGGGTGACGTCGCAGTGGACGTACTCCCGGGCATGCATCTCGTCCAGTGTCTGCGCCACCGGCGCGAGGTACCTGAGAACGGCCTCGCGGGAGAAGCGCCGACGCTTGTCTATCTCCTCGCGGAGAGTGAGCTCGGCCCAGTCCATGACGGAGTAGATGTGGCCGTCGGCGCTCTGGCCAACGTGACGGACCTGGCGCAGGCCGGGCAGGAGCAGATGGCGCGCCACCTCCCGTTCGCGACGGAGGTGTGCCAGGTCCTGAGCGGACCGGTTCAGGGCCGCTTTGAGGGCCACGTCCTCGCCGCTCACGTCGCTGGCATGGTAGACGGTGAAGCTCTTGCTCCCGCCTACCGGCTTGTGGATGGTGTACTCGTCTATCTCGCGCGGATTTCTGAGAATCACGACCTTAAGGTCCCCAGGTGATGCGTTCCTCGGTCCACCGTGGCCCGGGCGAGGCGTTCAGATCGAACAGCTTGCGCTGCTCGCTGCCGTCCGGCCGCATAGTCCAGACGGCCCATTGTCCCTCTCGATCGGTCAGGAAGGCGATGGCGCTCCCGTCCGCAGACCAAGTGGGGAGGCCGCTGTTACCCGGCCCGCCGGTCAATTGCGTGAGGCCGGAACCGTCGACTTGGATACGGTAGACATCCCAGGCGCCGCCGGCGGGGGACATGAAGAGCAGGACGCCACCGAGTTCGTCCCCGGCCAAGTCATCGGGATGGTTGGTGAGGCGTCGTGGCTCTCCCCCCTGGCTGTCGACAACCCACAGCCCGCAGTTGCCGCCGGTGCCGAAGACGTAATCACAACCATTGTACGCGATCTCGCCGGCACTCAGCCAGACCGGCGCCGCCCCCAGGATACCGCTGTTGCCCAGGGGAAGGAAGGGCGGCGCGTGCGGTATCTCGCCGCCAATAGCGTGGGTGTAGAGGCGCCACTGACCGTCTCCCTGCTGGGACGACGAATAGACCACGGATCCGCCGTCCGGCGACCAGGAGGGATGGCTATCTTCGGGGTGGCGGCTGACTTCCCAGCGCTCGCTGCCATCCACGCTCATCACCCAAAGGCTATCGGTGCCACAGCCCTCGCCGTTCATGACTAGCCGCCCATCGCTGCGGAAGTCAGGCTGACGCATGCAGGGAGCCAGTTGGTAGGCCCCCGACCCGTCGGCAGCGGCGATCCAGGTGCCCACCCTGCCCGTCTGCGGATCGTGGACCGGGTAGGCGATGCGCCCTCCGAGAGCGGGTGCGGGAGGGGGTAGGGTCGGTGTGGGCTCCGGCGTAGGCTCCGACGTGGGGGTCTCGGTGGGTGACAGGGCCGGCGTCGGAGACGGTGTCTGGGTGGGCACGACCGTCGGCGTGGAGGTCGGCTTGTCCGTGGGTGTTGGCGTGGGCGAAGGCTCCGCCGTGGCCGTGGGCGTAGCGGTCGACGTGGCTGTAGCGGTGGCAGTTGGTGTGGCGGCGGGGGTGGGCGTAGGTGATGCCGGAACGCTGGTGGCGGTGGCGCTCGGAGTGGACGTGCGGGTGAGGTCGCTCCCGGCCGATGACAAGGTGGGAGAAGAGGCCGCTGTCGCGGCCGTGGGCCGAGTGATCGCCCTGGATGTCGCAGTGGGGCCAGGCGGCGGGGAGGGGCTCGGCGTTGGTGACCGGGCGATCGCCGTGGCGGAGGGCGGTGAAGCTGCCGGGACGGTGGGTATCGCTCCGGCCGAGAGACGCCCCAGCAGAGAGTCTGCCAGCCGTGTCACCTCCTCCGTTTGTATGCGGCCGGTGGCCAGGCCGGCCAGCGACGCCACCGCCGCCACGATCACCACGCCGAGCAGCAGGCGAGCCAACCAGCTGGCGGCGGACCTTCGTGGCGGCGGTGGTACGGACGGAGCCGGGCGTGCCTTGGGTGCCGGCGCTGGAGCCGGCGTGGGCGCCTTAAGTGAGGCGGC
>JAAYAV010000288.1 GCA_012719195.1 Anaerolineae bacterium
CTCTCCTCCACCATCCACGGCTTGGTCTCCAGTTCGTCCAGGTCGAACCCGGCGAGCTCGAAGCTCGCCGACACTGTGACTGCCTCAAAGGGATCATCCTGGTTCTCCAGCGCGTACTCGAACTCGGAGAGCCAGTCGTCGTCCTGGGAGTAGGTGGCGGAGTACCCGTCGGGAAGGTCGGCTAGCGTCAGCAGGTACCCGCGGGCCACGGCGGCATTGGGAACACGGGTGGGCTCCGGGGTGAGTGTGGGCGTCGGTGTGGAGGTGGGGACCTCGGCTACGGCCGTCACGGTGGCGGCGACCGCGGTGCTGATGGCCGCCTCCGTGGCGGCCAGGTCCGGTGTGGAGACTGGCGCGACGGGCGGCAGGTAGGTCACTGAGCAGGCACTGAGCGCGACCAGGGTGGCGATCATCGCCAGGATGCGTCTCATCGGATCCTCCCTTGTCGAGGCCGCACCGATAGGCTCGGGCAGGAGCCCGCGGCGCACATTGCTGTCATTATAGCTACTATCGGCAGTCTAGGTACAGCACTTGTGCTTATGTGAAAGTCCTCTACATCTAGGTAGGTCTCAGAGATGAGACGATAGGCTCTCGCCGTTTCCGCCCGGCACTCGACTGTTCACTTAACGTGTGCTATAGTTTCCGACATTCCAGATTCCTGTGGGCACCGCGATGAGACGACACCGACCCGTCATTCGACGCTTCTTCCGTCACTTGTGCCGGGCCGCACGCGCAACCCTTGGCCTGAGTGCCTGTCCCGGTCGTGCCATTCCATGACCGACTCCAGCCTGCTGGTTAACCTTGTCTTCGCGCTGGTCGTGGCCGTGATCGGCGGAATTGTGGCGGCGCGGCTCAAGCAACCCGCACTCGTCGGCTACATCATTGGCGGCATTGCCATCGGCCCGTACACGCCCGGCTTCGTCGGCGATCGGGTGGCGGTTAGCGCGCTGGCCGACATCGGCGTCATCCTGCTGATGTTCACCATCGGAGTGCAGCTCTCCCTCAAGGACCTACTGCGCGTCGGCAAGGTGTCCGTCTCCGGCGGGCTGGCGCAGGTCGTCCTAGTGATGGCGATGGGCCTCGCTGTGGGAACGGCCCTAGGCTGGTCACCCATCGAGGCTCTCTTCTTCGGCGCCTTCCTCTCCAACTCCTCCAGCACCGTGCTCTCCAAGGTATTCCAGGAGCGCGGCGAGATGGACAGCCCCCCGGCCAGCCTGGCCCTGGCCTGGTCGTCGGTGCAGGACTTCAGCACGGTTGTGCTTGTGGTCGTGCTGACCTCGCTGGCGGGCACGGGCGATAGCGCCAGCCCCAATCTGCTGGTAGCCACCGGCAAGGCGCTGCTGTTCCTGGCGATCATCATCCCACTGGGCCTCAAGGGGTTCCCCTGGCTGCTGGAGCGCCTGGTCATCCTCCGCAGCCGCGAGCTGTTCACCCTGGCGGTCGCGGGCCTGGCGCTCGGCACCGCCTACGCGGCTACGTTCTTCGGGCTGTCCCTCGCCCTGGGGGCTTTCGTTGCCGGCGTGGTGGTGGGCGAGTCGGACCTATCGCACCGCGTGCTCGGCGAGGTCATGCCTCTGCGAGACATCTTCGCCGGCATGTTCTTCGTCTCGGTGGGCATGCTGGCCAACCCCGGGTACGTGGCCGCCAATCCCGGATTGGTGGTGCTTACGGTGGCCCTCATCGTGGTAGCCAAGGGCGGACTGATCGCTGCCATTCTGCGGCTGGCGAAGTACCCGGCACGGGAGATTCTGGTGGGCAGTGCCTCGCTGGGGCAGTGCGCTGAATTCTCCTTCATACTGGCCCAGGTGGGCGTCGGGCTGGGCGTAGTCGGCTCCGACCTCTTCTCCCTAATGCTGTCCGCTGCCGCGGTGAGCATTGTGCTGGTTCCGTACACGGTGAGGGCGGCCGCCCGCCTCACCACCATCGCCGAGAGACGGCTTCCTGCTGCCGAGCCGGCGGCACTGCCGAAGTCGGGCTTGCGCGACCACGCCGTGGTGTGCGGCTACGGCAGGGTGGGTCGCCTCATTGCCGAGACGCTGGCCGAGCAGGGCCTGCCGCAACTGGTGGTGGACCAGAACTACCACCTCACCGAGGAACTCCGCCGACGCGGCATCCCTGCCCTCACCGGGCACGCCGACCAAGCGGTGGTTCTGGACTTGATGGACCTCGACCGCGCCCGCGTGCTGGTGGTGGCCATTCCGGATGCGGCGGCCGCCCGGCGCATCGTGGACTACGCCCA
>JAAYAV010000289.1 GCA_012719195.1 Anaerolineae bacterium
CTCTGCTTCACTCACGACACCGGCCCGGCCGACTGCATCCGGCCTACTGAGAGTTGGGGCCGGCCGGAGCCGGCGGGCACCAAGTGGGGCGAGCGTGGGCGCGGCTACTTCCCGGAGAGCCAATGCGGCCACACCATCGGTGCCCTGGCCCGCACCGCTGCCTTCCTGCGGGACAGTCTCGGCGACGAGGAGCGAGCCCTTCTGGCCGCGATCGCCGCCGACTATCTGGAGCGCTTCGGAGCCATGGATCCCAAGAACGGTGTCTATGCCGATACCCAGATGGAAGAGAACGCCTGGACGACGGAAGGGCTGACGGCGTCGCTCCTTCTCCTTCCCAACCATCCGGACCGAGAGGCGCTCTGGGAGAAGACGCGTCTGTGGATGTTCCGCACCGCCACTCGCCCCCAGGACGTCCACAACCACTTGCCCTTCGCCGGGGGCAAGACGGTGCGCGACCTCTGCGGCCGCACCTTCACCACCCTCCCCGACGGCACCGCCGAGAACCACTACATGGTGCACCCCGGTTACATGATGAGCGGCGTCACCTTCTCCGGCCTCGTCGCTACCATGCTGCGCCTCTACGGTCAGGACATCCCCGATGAGTTGTGGTGGCACCGCCGCGACATCTACGAACTCCTGAAGGCCTGGGCGGACGACACCGGCGCCATGCACCCCATCCAGGGCATGGACTGGCCCTACCTCTCCTATCCCGGCAACTGCTTCTTCCACGCCGTAGGGTCCGAGCATCTGCGCGATCCGCAGGCTGCCTACTTGGAGCGCCTTGCCCTCGCCGTCGTCGAGCAGGCCATGCCCGCCCACGGGGGGCGGGCGGTGCCGGAGAGCGTCCTGGCTCACTGCCACAGCATCCAGGATCCCGCCATCATGTCCGAGCGGAGCGGCGCTAACCTGGCCCAGTCCTATCTCATTCACCGTCTGGGCGACGGTGGTCCCTCGCCCGAGACCCGCGTTGCTTTCGAGGCCGCCCAGGCGGGCGTGCACGTCTACCCTCATGGCGGGGCCCTGCTGCACCGTCACCCCCACGGCAAGACCAGCCTCGCCTGGCGCAACTGCACCATGGTCCTGCCCAACACCTCCGAGGGCATGCGCCTGGTGGGCCCGGCTTCGGGCACGATGCTGGCCCAGGTGGTGGTTCGAGACCGGCCCGCCTCCACCGTCGAACGGATCCTGCGGGTGCGCGAGATGGAGGACCGGGCGGCGGTGTACTTTGTGGAGGACATCTGCCGGGAGAGCTTGCGACGGTACGTGCTCTTCTTCACCCTTCCCGATGGCCGCTGCCTGACAGCAGAGAAGCTATCCGCCCTGGAGGACGTTACCGTCGAGCGGCTGGAGCAGGGTTTCCTGGAGGTCATGAGCGACCCCTACTTCGGCGATCACCCCGACGGGAAGGGACACCGGAGCCTGCATTGGGCCGGTGGCGAGCGCGACCTGCTCGGCTTCGCGTCTTCCTCACCGGAAGATGACGTTGCCATCGCCCTCGAGGGCGCCTGGCTGAACGTGGACGATCGCTTCGGGCTGGTCTTCGCCGGTAGTGGCGAGGCCGTTTATGTGAATCGCCACTGCTTCCGCCCTTGGCATGCCGTGACGGACACCATCACGCTCAGCCGGCAGAGCGATCCGCGGCACTTCGCTGCCGGCGAGGAGGTGGCGCGTTTGGTCGCTCTCTGGTGCCCGCAGGAGGACCATCTCACCACGGCGCAGCGCCCACTGCCGGCGGTCACCTGGGCCGATGACGGTGTCTCTATCACGGTGGAGGGGTACGAGTGCCTGGCCGACCTCAGCAAGGCGGAGGCCGACCTGCGCGCGGCCGGCGGCATAGTGCCGCTCGGCGCCTTCGAGCCTGCCATCCGTCCGCTTGCTCGCCAATAGCACACACAGCCCCACCATATAGGTGGCATGAAAGCTTGATTAGGGGTTTTGCTGGATACTGCCCCTTGAAGTGGAGTTCGCTGCTGGCTATACTTCCTTCATCGGAATGTGCCTTGCCGATCACTGGAACCGAACCCAGATAACTGGTTGCTGACGAAGGCGTCTACTGCCCCTAGAGACCATCGCTTTCCGTACGACAGCCTACCGGGCTCGCCGGGTACCCTCCGGGGGGAGGGGCGACAATCGGACTCAGCGAGCCTGTGCTGTATGTGCCGACGGTATCCGTCTCACAACCGAGGGAGGTTCACATGTCCGAGAGCAGGTTGACCCGCCGCCAACTTCTGCGTGTGTCCGCCATCGCCACCGGAGCTGCCGTGGCTACTGCCTGCGGTGGAGCGCCCCCCGCTGCCACCACCGCCCCGGCTGAGCCGGCTGCTACCACCGCTCCGGCGGCCCCCGCCGCCACTACCGCCCCGGCTGAGCCGGCTGCCACCACCGCTCCTGCTGCCGAGGCTCCGCCCTCCAAGTACGGTGAGGCCCCCATGCTGGCCGATATGGTCGCCGCCGGCGAGCTTCCGCCGGTAGAGGAACGTCTGCCGCTGGAGCCGCTGGTGACCCCAGTGGTCGAGGAGATCGGTCAGTACGGCGGCATCTGGGACATGGCCGTAACCGGCCAGGCCGACCTCAACGGCGCTCTGGGCTACCTGATCGAGCCCTGGATCCTCTACAACGATGCCGGCGATGCCTGGGCGCCCAACCTGGCCAAGGCAGTGGAGATCAATCCGGAAGGGTCCGAGTTCACCTTCCACATGCGCGAGGGCATGAAGTGGTCTGATGGTGAGCCCTTCACCGCCGACGACGTCATGTTCTGGTATGAGGACCTGGTGCTGGACGACGAGCTCTCGCCGAGCAAGCCGGGCTGGCTCAAGTCCGAGGGCGAGTTGGCAGTGGTCAGCAAGGTGGACGATTACACCTTCAAGGTTACCTTCGCCCAGCCCGCCGGCCTGTTCCTGCCCTACATCGCCTACGTATGGGGCACCCGCGACATGTGGGCCCCGAAGCACTACCTCACGCAGTTCCATCCCAAGTATGCCGATGCCGACGAACTGGCGGCGAAGGTGGCTGATGCCGGTTTCGAGACCTGGGTGCAGCTGATGGGTGACCGGCGCCAGGAGCGGATGAACGCGGATGTCCCGGTCATCTACGCCTGGAAGCTGAAGGAACTCGGCCCACCCTGGGTCTTCGAGCGCAACCCCTACTTCTACAAGGTGGATCCGGAAGGAAATCAGCTTCCGTACATCGACACCGTGCGCGCCAGCGCTGTCGAGAATGCCTCCATGATTTCCATGAAGGCGCTCGCCGGCGAGCTAGGCTACCAAGCCCGCAACATCGCCTTCACCGATATGCCCCTCTACATGGACAACCGGGAGAAGGGCGACTACCGGGTCATCAAGAAGATGGGCGAGAACGTCGGCTACACCGTCTTCCCCAACCAGAACTTCGTGGGCGACGACGGCATGCTCGAGGTGATCAAGGACATCAACTTCCGCAAGGCCCTCAACCTGGCCATCGATCGGGATGAGATCAACGACCTGATCTACCTAGGTGAGCGCACCAGCATTCCGGAGATTTTCCCTCTCCTGGAGGGAGAGACCGAGCTATTCGACCACATCCGCCTGGACGTGGATGCGGCCAACGCCCTGCTCGATGAGGCCGGCTACGAGATGGGGCCCGACGGGGTGCGTCTGCGGCCGGACGGCGAGCCGCTCATCCTCAAGGTGGACGTCTTCTCCGGGCCCGCCAACATGGACCCGGCGGAACTGGTGTCCAACTACTGGGCCGACATAGGCGTGCAAACGTCGCCAGAGGAGATCTCCTACGACCTCTGGTGGCCGCGGATCTACTCGCATGAGTACGCCTTCTGCGGGTACGTGAAGGACGGCCTCCAGAAGCTGGCCTGCTACGTCTACCTGCGCTCCTACGCGGCGGTGGATCACAGCACCTACTGGGCTCCGGCGTGGGGCAACTGGTACATGACCGGCGGCTCGGAGGGCATCGAGCCCGACGTCGAGGATGTCCGTCAGGGACAGCTGCTCTTCGACAAGGCCAAAGTCACGGTCGATACGGACGAGCTGCTGAACATCTTGGCTGAGATCCAGCGTCTGGACCTGAAGAACGTCTGGGAAGTGCTGACGGTGGGCGCCGGCCCCGGCATCACCATCGTCAAGAACAACTTCCGTAACGTTCCAGATTATCAGATCTCCTTGCTGAGCGACTCCGACATGTGGGCGGAGCAGTACTTCATCAAGCAAGCCTAGGCTCTCGACTTACGGCCGACGCTTGACACAGAGAGGGGGCAGAGGACTGTCCGTGAGGACCAGCCTCTGTCCCCACGCCTACCTGGCCTCTCGCCACCTAACCGCGAGCCTATCGCATCTGTGTCAGGCCTCAATCCTTACTGGAGCGGACCTGCATGCTGACCTACATCCTTAGGCGCGTGCTCTACGCCATTCCCACCCTGGTCCTCATCACCATTGTCTCGTTCGCCATTATCGAGCTCCCGCCAGGAGACTACCTCAGCAGCTACGTGGCCCAGCTGGAGGCTCGTGGCGAGAGGGTTAGTGGCGAAGAATTGGACGCGCTCAAGCAACGCTACGGCCTGGGAGCACCCATCTACACGCGGTACTGGAAGTGGGTCACTGGTCTGGTCCGAGGCGACTTCGGCGTTTCCTTCGAGTGGAACCGGCCCGTCTCCGAGCTGATCTATGACCGGCTGGGGCTCACGGCGGCAATCGCGCTCCTGAGCACGGCCTTCATCTGGGCCGTGGCTCTCCCCATCGGCATCTACTCCGCCACCCACCAGTACTCATTGAGCGACTACATCTTCACCTTCTTCGGCTTCCTGGGGGTCGGCATTCCCGACTTCCTCCTGGCGCTGGTCCTGCTGTGGTGGGCGTGGAGCACTTTCGGGGTAAATCTGGGCGGGCTGTACCCCATAGACTACGAGGGCCAGCCCTGGACGTGGGCCAAGGTCTTCGAGGTCTTCAAGCGCATCTGGCTGCCCATGCTCATCATCGGGACCAGCGGCACGGCGGGCATGATCCGCACCATGCGCGCGAACCTGCTAGATGAGCTCCGGCAGCCCTACGTCATCACCGCCCGGGCCAAGGGGCTCAAGGAACGCAACGTCACCCTCAAGTACCCGGTGCGAATCGCTCTCAACCCCTTCATAAGTACCGTCGGTTGGATGCTTCCCGGCCTCATCTCGGGGGCGACCATCGTCTCGATTGTGCTCAGCCTGCCCACCAACGGCCCCATGCTGCTCAAGGCGCTGATGTCGCAGGACATGTATCTGGCGGGGTCGTTTGTCTTCCTGCTGAGCGCCCTTACCGTTGTGGGCACCCTGATTTCCGACATCCTGTTGGTACTAGTCGACCCGCGCATCCGCTATAGCGGCGCGGGATCCCGGTAAGGACGGCGGCCAAAGATGACGGCTAACGCTCACGGCATGCCGGAAGGATCCGTAGTTACCGCCCACGCCGAGACCGAAGACACCATATTCGTTGCGTCCCAATGGCAGTTGATGTGGTGGCGATTCCGCAAGCATCGCTTGGCCAACATAGGCGCGACGGTGGTCATTCTCTTCTACATCGGCGCCATCTTCTGTGAGTTCTGGGCTCCGTACGACCCCAACACCTACGAGCGCAACCTAACCTTCGTGCCTCCCATGAAGGTCTATTTACACTCCGAGGGTCAGTTCCACTGGCCACCCGTAACCTATGGCCTGGTTCGCACCCGCGACCCGGAGACGTACATCATCACCTACGAGGAAGACCGAAGCGTGGCCTATCCGCTTCGCTTCTTCGTCAAGGGCGACTCGTACAGGCTCTGGGGCCTCTTGGACTCGGACAGGCACTTCTTCGGTCTGGGCGGTGGTGAGGACGACCAGCGTGTCTACGTCCTGGGCACTGACCGGCTCGGACGCGACATGTTCTCCCGCATTTTCTTCGGTTCCCGCATCTCGCTCTCCATCGGCCTGCTCGGAGTGTTCATTTCGCTGGTGATTGGCATCATCGCGGGCGGTTTCTCCGGCTACCTGGGCGGAGTCCTGGACGAGATCATGCAGAGGATCATCGAGTTCCTCCGCTCCATTCCCACCATTCCGCTGTGGATGGCACTCAGCGCCGCCTTGCCCCGGGAGTGGAGCACCGTACAGCGCTACTTCGCCATCGTCGTGCTCCTGTCGCTGATCGGGTGGACGGGCCTGGCACGCGTGGTGCGCGGCCGGTTCCTGGCTATCCGCGAGGAGGACTTCGTCATGGCCGCCCGGCTGCAGGGGGCGAACGAGTCGCGCATCGTGTTCCGCCACATGCTCCCCTCCTTCCTCAGCTACATCATTGCCAGCGTGACTCTTTCCATCCCCGGCATGATCCTGGGTGAGACTAGCCTGTCGTTCCTGGGGCTGGGGTTGCGGCCGCCCACCATCAGTTGGGGGGTGCTCCTGCAGGAGGCGCAGAACCTGCAGACGGTGGCGCTCGCCCCCTGGCTGCTCATCCCGGCCCTGTTTGTGGTAGCTGCCATACTCTCCTTCAACTTCATGGGCGACGGACTGCGGGACGCCGCTGACCCCTACTCCCGCTAGCGCTGCGCCCCAGTCGCGTCGGAGCAAGGTCCTGCTGCCTCTAGGCAGGACCTTCCGTTGTGCCCGGCAGAGGTACCGGTTTGTGGCTCGGCCCTTTGATGCTACGATTAGTCCAGTTCTCGCGGCGGCCCGGCCTGGCGCCGCAGCAGGAGGCGATCCGGCTATGGACATCCGACAGGCTTACCTGAAGATGCTCGCCGACGACGTGCCGCTGAACCTCGCGCGATTCGATGAGGCCAGCGGCCGTTTCCTCACCGGGGGCGGCTGGGCCGTCACCAACCAGATGTTGGTCTATCCGCTGGCGCTTCTCTACATTACCGAGAGCCCGGTCAACCCCTACTTCCGCGACGAACGCGTCCTCCACCTGATCCAGCGCGGCGGCGACGCCTGGCGCGACTTCCAGAATCCCGACGGCACTGTGGAGTTCATCAAGGTGGACGGCTCCACTTGGGGCGCCCACTACGATTGCTGGTCCATGTACCATTGGCTCGAGACCTACTCCCTGGTGCGGGACCTACTCGGCGCCGAAAGGCGCTCCCGCTGGGAAGAGGGGCTCAACCTGGCCTTCACCGGCATCGACGCCCTGCTGAAGCGCTCCGGGGTGCACAACATCCCCACCTGGCACGCGCAATCCCTCTATCGTGCCGGGCAGGTGTTCGGCCGGCCGGAGTGGATGGAGA
>JAAYAV010000035.1 GCA_012719195.1 Anaerolineae bacterium
AGAAGCCTTTCAACCGAAGTCGGGGCCCGTGTTGTTCGCCGGGCACGACCGCAGGCATGTCCGCCGCGGCGGACGGCATCGCCGGCGAATCACTTGTGGAACAAACCCTCTTGCTTCCCCGTCTCTATGGAAAGGCAACAACACAATAGGGGCACGATCAGGCAAGGAGGCCGCGTGTCGATGACCGATAAGGTAGTCGTGTGTGTCACGCTGTTGCTGCTGTTCACCGCCGGGCCGACCGGCTGCGCGCCCCTCTCGCCGGAGGCCACTCCGGCTCCGCCCGCCGACGCAGCGGTCACGACAGTGACGGGGTCCGTCCTCAATGACCCGCTACACACGAGCTCTCACTCAGCTTCGTCCGTCTACGTGCCCTGCCCCCGAGAGCTCTACTGAGTGTCCTGCGTCCCTCCACGTAAGGTGTGTTGCCGGATCCGGCAAGACTTGGGAGCGATGAACCAGCTATGATTGACTAAGCCATATCGCCAACCTAAGGACATCGGCCCGCGGGCTTTGAAGGGCGCCGGACCGCGGCGCTAACCACGGAGGGGTAGGGAATGGCGATTCGGGTTCTGGTGGCGGACGACCACCCTGAGTTCCGTGCTGGCCTGGCTCGGGAGCTGGAGCAGAGCGAAGAGATGGAGGTGGTGGGCCAGGCGGGAGACATGGAGGAGGCACTTCTCCTGGCCGAAGCCTTGAGGCCGGAGGTGCTTGTGCTGGCCCTGTCTCTGCCTGGGCCTTGTGGCCCGGAGTTGGTGGGGCGGCCGAAGGGGCGCCTGCCCAGCCTGGGCGTGCTGGTCATGAGCGCCTCCAGCGATGGGGCCTCGGCCAAGGAGATGCTCCAGGTGGGGGCCTCCCGGTACCTGGTGAAGGGCGAGCCGGTGGAGACTGTCTTGGAGGCAATCCAGGCGGTGGCCGAAGGGAGGATGTGGCTCAGCGGCTGCCTCCTGGCCCACGGAGACGAAGGAGGAAGCGAATCCCAGCACCAGGAGCCCGCTCTGACCCGGCGGGAGGAGCAGTTGCTGGACCTGATGGCGCGGGGGTACGACAACGCCGCCATCGCCGCTGAGCTGTGCCTGGCCCGGCAGACGGTGCGCAACTACACCAGCCGGGTATATGCCAAGCTAGGGGTGACCAACCGGTACCAGGCTATCCTCTGGGCCAGAGAGCACGGCTACAGAAATTGAGTACTGCAATACCTATGTACTGAGTACTCTAGTACCTAGTAAATATAGGGGTACTGTGGTAGCCTTGTACCAGGTTCGAACCAACAGGATCCGGGTCCCGCAGTCGCCGCCACCTTGGGTGGCCCACTGAACGCTTTGGGGAGGCAGGCGTGAAGACCGGTTCCAGAACGTCTATCCACCGTGTTCTTGCGGTGTTGGTGGTCGTGTGCGCTTCGCTGATTGCCGGGCCAGTCGGCGTATTGGGTGACCAGGCGGGGCAACTCCTCGAGGAGCCCTGCTCCGTCGATCCTCTCAGTCTAGCGCCAGAACCCGCGGACCTTCAGCCCGGAGTATGGGAGTTCATCGCTGGTAACTACCTCTCTCACGAGTCGGAATACCCGGACCCGAATGAACCTGTTGAGGTTCTACGTCTATACCTAGATGGTCGAGAGCGTCTGCGCAGTGGAGACACAGACGCAGCGGTGGACCTGTTCACTAAAGCTGTAGCCGGTTTCTCAGATAGCCGCCATGCTCATGCCGGGCTTGGATGGGCGCTATGGCAGAGGCACCAGGAGTCACTTGCGCGAGACGACCTCACCCTGAGTGTGGAGCAGTTTCTGCACGCAGACCAACTTGGCATGAAGTACGGCCGAGTGCACTACAGCGGCCCCATAAGTAGGGGGCTGGGGCTCCTCAGGAACGTGGCGGGCCTGGACAAGTACTTCAGTGAAGCGAAGCACTATGAGCAGAGCTTGTACCTAGTCACTCTGGACTACGCTCGGGGTTTGGCCCTGGCGGGCGAGGCCGAAGCAGAGGAGTGGTTTCGAAAGGCGGTAGACATCGAACCGGCTCGTCTTGCAGACGCAGTCGCCTACTTGGCTGAGTGGCTTTTGGACAGCGGACGACCAAACGATGTCGTGCCGCTGGTGCAGGACGGCATCCAAGTTCCATACGTCCAGTTCCTGAAAGGCGTAGCCCTCGAATACCTGGGACGCGGAGCGGAGGCCGAGATAGCTTACGAGCAGTTTCGGACCTTCAGCGAGGACTTCCCTGCGCCAGCTAGATATAGGATAGAGGGTAGCCCCTACCAGAGGGGTATCTACTTCGAGGGCGACATCCTGCCAAGGTATTCCATGGCAGAAGCGATTGCCAAGCTCTCCCGGGTGATATCGGGCGAAGCACGGGGGGAAAGCACCGGCCAGCAACGAGCGGTGGGCTGGACCGTGCGTACCCGCGTGTTCCTCGCATACTATGTCTCGACACAATGTGGTGGGTACGGGAATCCTAACGGCGCATGGGGGGCTCTCGGCTCAGACCAGCCGTTGGCAGACAGATACTACGCTATCTGTACGGCGGCCAGTCAGTTTGCAGAATACGATGCTACCCCAAGTACTGACGCCCGCGCGAGTGAGGTCTACTACGGATCTGTGCCGGACCCCGTGACACAGGCATGCATATCCGGGTCGGTGACTGGCACCTGGTGCGACGGTTCTTGCAGTAGCTCGGCTTTCTACGGGGCCTTCTCTCAAGGACCCGCCTGGCTACACGCTGGTTGCCCCGACTACCACCCGAGTTCGACATGCAGCCAGTACCGAACGTACAAACCATGTGGAGGTAGTGGCAACTGCTTCTACCGCCTGCGCTGATCGGTCCACAGGCACTGCTGCCTAATGGGTACCCCAAGGGGCGGATTTGCCCCTTGGGGCAATTGTCGCCGAGCGTCGTCAGGGCACTTCGCTGCCGGAGGCGCCCGTCGTTGTGCCTAGGCCACAGACCTAGTCGCGCGCGACGAATGCCACTCGCGCGCGCGATCGTCGGGTGCTGTCTGGCGCTAGTGCTCCTCGGCGCGTGTGGGTCGCTGCCGCCCCGGGGCAGCCCCCTACCCGAGGGTACGGCCGCTGCAGCCGCCCCTCAGAGCTCGGAGCGCTCCGGCGACGACCTGGTGGCCACCGTCCGTATCTCCATTCCCAGTGGCGGCTATGGCGGGCAGGACTTCCACCCGCTGGACTGGTCACCTGATGGTAGCGCACTGGCGTTCTGCTGGGGGGACGGGCTGTGGATCGCCGAGGGACCGGGGTTCGCGGCCGTTCCAGTAGCGAGGATCCCTGGCGGCCGGGTGGTGGAAGCCCGATGGTCGCCTGGAGGCACCCGTATCGGGCTTCTGGTGGAGCAGCAGCTGCCACAGACCGAACTATGGGGATCATCAGTCTGGGTGGTGGACGTGGATCGACCCCAGGCCCGGACCACGAAAGCAGAAGCTCTCGACCCACTTCGACCCAAGAGCCTCAATCGATGGCTGGACGACCGGACACTGAGTGTGAACCTATGGCAGGGCGGAGGGGCACAGGCCCTCTACCTGTTGCATGTGGAGACCGGCGAGGTCGGCGAGTTCATCGGTGAACAGGTGCAGGAAGCGGGTGGTGACTACTTCTGGTCGCCCGACGGCGAGCACGTGGCGGTGCAGCATTGCTGCTTCGAGAAGGTCGCAGTGATCGCCGCCACCCATCCGCAAGAGGCGATCTGGCTTAGCAGCCTGGAGCAGCCTCCCTACCAGAGCTTCCAGGGTTGGCTTCCGGACGGCCACACCTTCCTTTACACCGAGCAGGACATCTATATCGCTCCCACCAGCGAGTGCACCGACGGCTTCAGTCTTTGGCTGTGGGACGTTCAAACACGCGCTAGAGAGCGGCTACTGGACAATGTCTGTCGAGCCACTCCATCACCGGACGGCTCCCGGATCGCTCTGCTACGCGCCGACGAGACCGACTCGCACCCTTCCGATCTCGCTTTGGCAGTTCTGGATGTCCCGACGGGGCAGGTGACACCTCTGGGACCAGCGGGACCGGGATGGGTAGAGCTGTCCGCCTTCGGCAATCCAGAGGCCCGCGTGCTGAGACCGCCGGCATGGTCTCCTGACGGTACGGCCCTTGCCGCGTGGGACGTGAAGGGTGACGTCTGGCTGGTGCAAGCGGACGGCGTCGCGCGGCATAGGCTATCTCAGGGACTGGCCATCGTGGATGTCGCTTGGTCGCCGGATGGTGAGCACTTGGTTCTGCGGACCAGTAACCAGGGCTGGATCCTAGAACCGGAGTGAGCGTGCCGGACGACGCGCCAACTGTGCCAGGACAGCCAGTGTCTCCCAGCGCAATCACGCCGGAGCCGGTGCCAGCGATAGGTCGCCGTCGCCAGCACTGGCTCCTCTGTTCCCGTCACCAACTCGGCCGCCACACACAGGAAGCGGGCCAGTACCGGCAGGTTCAGCCCGTGCGACTCGTCGGCGCGCAC
>JAAYAV010000290.1 GCA_012719195.1 Anaerolineae bacterium
AGCGTACACTGCCGCGCTCGCACCGCCAACCCCCCTGTCCGCTTGACCGCCGCGCCGGGCTGTGGTTACTGCTAGCCATCACCGCCGTCGGTGGAGGAACGCCATGTCCCTGCTCTCGCCCGAGCCGCCCCAGCCGCCCCGCTCCCACTGGCGATTTGTGGATGAGCTGCAGAGTCCCCTCTGGCGCCCGTTCGCCTGGCGGCGCCGGCGCCGCCGCCCTGGTGAGGCCGACCTCTCCGGCGGCGTCACCCTCGACCTGGGCTTCCCCGACGAGCGCGGCTTCCTCGACACCGCCTACGACGACCTCCGTCGCTTCCTTGAGGCGGGCGGCATCGGTCCCGGTGCCTATCGCTTGGCCTTCCAGCAGGCCGACCTAGGCGAGCGCGAGGCCTACTCCCTCGCCGTCGCATCCGACGGCTGCACCCTCAGCGCCGGCGATGCCGACGGCATCCGTCGCGCCGTCTACTACCTCGAGGACGAGCTGCTCCGCTCGGGCGGGCCTTTCCTCCGTCTGGGCGAGACCGTCCGCCGCCCGGTGATCAAGACGCGCATCTCCCGCTGCTTCTTCGGCCCCATTCACCGGCCGCCCCACAACATAGACGAGCTCACCGACGACATAGACTACTACCCCGACGAGTACCTCAACCGCCTCGCCCACGAGGGCGTCAACGGGCTCTGGCTCACCATCTACTTCGCCGAGATCTGCCGCCAGTCGGTCCTCCCCGAGTACGGACAGGACGCCGCGCGCCGGGTGGCCAAGCTGCGCCGCACGGTGGAGAAGTGCGCCCGCTACGGCATCCGCATCTACGCCTTCGCCAACGAGCCCGCCCCCATCGCCGTGGACAGCGACGTGGCCCGCGCCCACCCGGAACTTCTCGGCCACGGCTACGGCGACTGGCGCTACTTCTGCACCAGCAACCCCACCGCGCAGGCCTATCTGGAAGAGGCCATGTACAACCTCTTCACCGACGTGCCCGGCCTTGGCGGCCTCATCAACATCAGCGTCGGCGAGCACGGCTCCCACTGCTACTCCGGCTACCTGGCGGGCAACAACTGCCCTCGTTGCGCCCCGCGCGACCCGCAGGACGTCCTCAACGACACCCTCGCCGCCATGGAGCGGGGCATCCACGCCGCCAACCCGGAGGCGGAACTGATCCACTGGCCCTATGGCCAGTACATCCTCTGGGGCGACGACAAGACGGTGGACAGCGCCGGCCGCCTCATCCCCGGCGTCACCCTGCAGCACAACTTCGAGTCCTCCGGCGAGGACGAGCAGTGCGGGCGCAGGCACAAGATCCTGGACTACTGGCTCTCCTGGGTGGGCCCGGCCCAGCTCTTCGCCGACAGCGCCCGGGCCGCCCGCGCCCAGGGTACCCCCATGGCGGCCAAGCTGCAGGTGGGCTGCAGCCACGAAGTGGCCACCGCTCCCTATGTGCCCGTGCCCGGCAACCTCTACCGCAAGTACCGGGCGATGCGGGACCTGGGAGTCAGCGGGGCGATGCAGTGCTGGTACTTCGGCAACTACCCCGGCCTCATGACCAAGGCGGCGGGCGAACTCTCCTTCGACCCCCTGCCGGACGATGAGGGCGACTTCCTGCGCTGGCTGGCCCGGCGCGACTGGGGCCGCCACGCCGGGACCGTCGCCCGCGCCTGGGAGCTGTTCCGCCGCGGCTACGCCCACTTCCCCCTCAACCACGTCTTCGGCTGGTACGGCCCCCTCCACGACGCCCCCACCTGGCCGCTGCATCTGGAGCCGGCCGACCTCCCCATCGCTCCGTCCTGGCAGATCGCCTGGCGCCAGACGGGCCGGCCCATCGCTGCCAGCGGCGACCGCATCGGCGAGACCTTCACCTATACCCACAGCCTGAACGAGGTGCGAGAGCTGTGTGGAGCGATGGCGCGCGACTGGCGCCAGGGAGCGGCTCTCCTGAAGCGTCTGCTGCCTCACTACGCCGCGGACGAAGACCGCCGGCGCGACATCGGCGTGGCCGCCGCCCTGGCCCTGCAGGCGGAGAGCACCCACAACATGCTTCGCTTCTACTCCTTGCGCGAGCAGCTGCCCTACCTGTCTCGCTCCCGCCAGCTCGCCCGCCTGGCGCAGATGCGCCGCCTGGTGGAGCGCGAGATCGAGGTGGACGACGAACTGCTGGCGCTGGCCCGCGCCGACTCCCGTCTCGGCTTTCACTCCGAGGCCGAGGGCTACAAGTACTTCCCGGCCAAGATCGAGTGGCGCCGCGAGGGACTGCGCCGCCTTCTCGGTGAGGACTTCCCCCGGGTGGAGGCGCAGGTTCGCGCCGATGAGCCGCTCTGGCCCACCTACACCGGACGACAGCCCACCGGACCGCGCTACCGCTGCCTCCGAGTAGCTGCCCCACCGCCGCTGGACGGCGTCCCCGACGGACCGTACTGGCGCGACCTTGCCACCCAGTCCATGGACGCCCAGGACATCGAGGGCGGCGGGCGGAAGTCAGCCTCCGCCGACGCCTCCGCTCCCGGCGGCCCGCGCTCGCTGGAAGGGGCGGCCGACGGAGATAGCGTGTCGGCGACGACCGGCCGGGCTTGGTGGCGCGCCTGCCACGACGGCCAGGCCCTCTACCTCGGGGTGCACTGCTCCGGCGCCGGCGCCCCCGCCCCAGCCGGCGGACCGGGCCGCGATCCCTTCGTGGACGAGGCGGTGGCGCTGCTCATCGAGCCGCGGCGGCTCTGGCCCAACCAGCGCTACGAGGTGTCCCCCGGCGGCGAGCAGCGCTGCGTCAAGTACCCCGCTCCCGACGACCGGCGCTGGTCCGTCACGGTGAAGCGGCGGGACGACGGCTGGAGCCTGACGGCGCGCATCCCCTTCGCCTGCCTTCGGGACGACCCGGAACTGGAGCGGCCCCTGCGCCTGGACGTGGAGTGGCGCCGCCGCCAGGGCGACACCGTGGTCACGCGGAGTTGGATGGCGCGCCACCCGCTGCCCAACCGTCTCGTCTTCGGTCCCGCCAACCCGGCGGACTTGGGGTGGCTGGTGCTGGGATAGGCGGTTCGGGCAGGGACCACCTAACCTCCGGAGCCACTTCAGCTGGGCCGGAGCGGTCGGACGCCTTCGGCTGAAGCCGGGGCTCGGGGATTCGCGCCGCGAATCCCCTGGGGCGCTGGCGCGCCGGGTGTCCGCAGAGGCGGACACGAGGAGGCAAAGCCGCCATTCTCGCCCCGTCCGCGCAGGCGGACGGCCAGCCGAAGGCTCCACAGCCCCGACTTGAGTCGAGGGACCTGCCGCGCACCCCCGCGAGGACAACGTCGTGTGGTCAGCGCGAGGAAGAAGGGTGGTAGGGGTTTTGTGGGCCGCCGCTCCTGCACTCGCTCGCCGCCAGTGCTACACTCCCTCCACGCCCGACTGAGGTCATCCATGCATGCCGACATAAACGAATCGGCCCTGCCGGCACGGACAGGCCGCTTTGTATCGCGTGCCGCCGGTCTGGTTACGGCGCTGCAGCGTCTGCCTTCCGTGCTGCTCACCCTTTTGGCGGTGGTCTTCATTGCCCATACCGTCCTCTTTGCTGCCTCCGGCGTGCCCTGGCTGGAGGCGTTCCTGAGGGCTCTGCGTCGGACCTTCGTCTACCTGAGCCGCCTGGCGGTGGGCGACCTGGGCGCCACGGCCACCGGCACCTTCGGCTCCGCCGCTCAGCCGGTAGCCGCCGTCCTGCCCGAGATGGCGAGCAAGAGCCTCGGCCTCCTGGCTGCTGCCATCGCCTTCGCTGCCTTGCTGGGCGTACCCCTGGGCCTGGCGGCCTCTCTCAGGCGTCACGCTCCTTCCTCCCGCCTTGTTGTCCTGCTCTCGGTGGTCGGCGTCTCTTTGCCCAGCTTCTTCCTCGCCTTCCTGCTGCAGCTGGCGGCCGTCCAGGGGACGCGCCTCCTGGGCCAGCGACTGCTTCCCGTGGGTGGCTTCGGCTGGGACGCCCACCTGGTGCTTCCCACCCTGGTACTGGCGGCTCGACCGCTGGCCCAGATCACCCGCGTCAGCTTCATTGCCCTCAGCCAAACGCTGGAGCGCGACTTCATACGCACTGCCCACGGCAAGGGCCTCCCGCCTGCCACCATCCTGACCCGGCACCTGCTGCGCAACGCCGCCATCCCCATCCTCACCACTGTCGGGGTCTCGGTGCGCTTTGCCCTCAGCAGCCTGCCGGTGGTGGAGTACTTCTTCGGCTGGCCCGGCCTGGGTGCCGGCCTGTTGCGGGCCCTCTCCCGCGGCGACGACAGCCTCACCGTGTCCCTCGTCCTCACCCTGGGCCTCATCTTCGTGCTCACCAACCTCGTCCTCGAGTCCTCCTATCGCCTCGTCGACCCCCAACTGCGACAACCGGTGGGGCGCGTGAGCACCGACGTCGCCATCTCCCTACGCGACGCCCTGACGTCGCTGCCAGCCGACCTGCGCGACTGGCTCCGGAGCCTGGCCGGCCTGCTCCCTGGGCGCGGAGCCGCGCCCCGGAGAATCGCCCCTGAGGTGGAGGTCCTCCCCCACGAGGCCAGACGGCGGCGCGCCCGCCTGCGGCTCGCCCTGGGCAATGTCGAGTTCGTACTGGGGACGCTCCTGGTGCTGGGTCTGATCGCCCTCGTCTTGTTCGGCCCCCAACTGGCCCCCCAAAGCCCCTACACCACCCGCGGCGTCACCTTCAAGGACGGAGTACTGTCAGTGCCCCCCTTCGCCCCCGGCGGCGAGTTCCCCTGGGGCACCGACAAGCTGGGGCGCGACCTGCTCAGCCTGATCATGGCCGGGGCGCAGCAGACGCTGGTGGTGGCGGCGGCGGTGGTGGCGGCCCGTCTGGCCGTGGGCATGCTGCTCGGCCTTCTCGGCGGCTGGCACCAGGGCGGCCGGCTGGACCGCTTCCTCACCGGCCTTTCGGAGACGGTGGCCGCCTTCCCCGCCCTCCTCCTCGCCATGGCCCTCATCCTCGCTCTGGGCATCCGCCGTGGCCTGCCCCCATTCATCATCGGCCTGGCTTTGGTGGGCTGGGGCGAGGTGATGCAGTACGTCCGCGCCGAGACCATCGCGCTGCGGCCGCGCCCCTTCATTGAGGGAGCAGTCGCCACCGGCGTCCGCCCCCTCCGCCTCATCGTCACCCACGTGGTGCCCAACCTCGTGCCCGGCCTCATTTCTCTTGCCGCCCTGGAGATGGGCTCCGTCCTCATGCTCCTGGGCGAACTGGGCTTCCTCGGCATCTTCATCGGCGGCGGCTTCTCCGCCGAGATGATCGTGGACCAGCTCTGGGCCTACAGCGATGTGCCCGAGTGGGGCGCCCTGCTGAGCAACCTGCGCGAGACGGCCCGCGCCTACCCCTGGACCGCCCTCTACCCCGGCCTGGCCTTCTTCGGAGCCATCCTCGGCTTCAACCTCTTCGGTGAGGGGCTCCGCCGTCTGGTGGACCAGATCGGCCTGAACGTATCGCGGCTGGTGAACCGCTACACCGTGCTCGTCCTCGTGCTCGTCCTGGTGGGTGGGCGCTGGGCCGAGGATAACCTGGGATCGGTGGCCGTGTACCGTCGCCAGGCCGCCCAGTTCAGCGGCGCCGCTGCTCTCGCGCAGGCCCAGGCCCTGACCGCCCCGGAGATTCAGGGGCGGGCGCTCGGCAGCCCGGGGGCGGAGGCGGCCGCGCAGTACATCGCCGATCAGTTCCACGATCTCGGTCTCCAGGCCGCGGGCGAGGGCTTCACCTACTTCCAGAACCAGACCCGCTCCTACTTGGGGCTGGACGCGGTGCCGTCCCTCGCGCTCGACGACGGCGGGCCGGAAGCGGTGTACCGCCAGGACTACGCCGAGTACGCTGCAGCCTTCAGCACCGCCGGCCTCGCCGAGGGCCCGGTGCGCTTCCTTGCCTTCGGCGACCTGACCGAGGCGCCCGGCTCCTTCGGCCCGCGGCACTCCTACCTGGCTCTCCGGCACGCAGACTTCACCGGCCAGGTGGTGCTGGTGCTCTCCGAGGAACAGGCGCAACTGCTGGAACGGGTGACGGTGGGCGGGATACTCATCGTGGCGCCGGACGCCCAGGTGCTGCAGCGACGACGCACACTCTCGCCCCGCTCTCCGATGAGCGTCGGCTACGCTCAGCCTGCCGGCGGCCGGCCGGTGCTCCGCGTCAGCGAGGCGCTCGCCGACCGGCTGCTGGCCGGCTCCGGCGAGACGGTGGCCGGCCTGCGGGCGCGCGCCGAGGGGCTGGGGCTGGACGAGGTGCTCGACCTGCCGCTCGGGACCCAGGCGCGCGTCCGCGTGCCGGCGACGGTGCAGGAGCGGGTGCCGGCCCTCAACGTCATCGGACACCTGCCCGGCGTCTCCGCCGAGTACGACAGCGGCCTCATCGTCGTTCTCGCCCAGTACGACGGCCCGCCCCTGGGGCCGGGGGAAGAGCACTACCCCGGCGCGAGCGCCAATGCCGCCGGGGTGGCCACCCTGCTGGAGATCATTCGCACCTTCCGCGACTCCGGCTACCAGCCCTACAAGACCTTCCTCTTCGTGGCGTACAGCGGCGAGGGGTATGGCCCCCTGGGAGCTGTCTACCCGCCGGTGGTGAAGGACCTGCTCACCGCCAAAGCGGGCTTCTCGAATGCCTTCCAGATCGAGGCAGTGGTGGACCTGCGGGCGCTGGGAGCAGGCGAGGGCGACGGCCTGGTCATCGCCACCGGCGGCAACCGGCGCCTAGCGGAGGAGTTCGAGACGGCAGCGCGGCAGACCGGGGTAGCCACCACTCGGGCGCGCGAGCAGGCCGAGCTGCTGCTCTCCTTCGATGATGACGCACCTACCGCTCCCAGCCGCGGCCCCTCCCCGCTATCCATCGGCTGGGACGGGGCGGCAGCCCTGGCGGGGATGCCTACAGACACGGCCGCCGCCCTCTCGGCAGATAAGCTCGAGGACGCCGGTCGCGCCATCGCCCTGGCGCTCATGAAGATGGGGCGCGACACGTCCCAGTAGGGGACGGCCCCCGCGCCGTCCCCGCCAGCGACCGCCTCCCGGTAGGAGACGGCTCCCGCGCGGCCCCAGCGACCGCCTCCCGGTAGGGGACGGCCCCCGCGCCGTCCCCGCCAGCGACCGCCTCCCGGTAGGAGACGGCTCCCGCGCGGCCCCAGCGACCGCCTCCCGGTAGGGGACGGCCCCCGCGCCGTCCCCCGCTGGCGAGCGCTTCCCCTAGTACACGCACTCCCGTGCCGCCGCCGCGTAGGCGGCCAGGTTCTCCTCCCTGGTGTCGAAGAAGTGGTCCGACGGCGAGATGATGAAGCCCCCGCCCGGCCCGAGGGCGTCGAAGAGGCGGTGCACCTCCGCCCGGATCTCC
>JAAYAV010000291.1 GCA_012719195.1 Anaerolineae bacterium
CCAAACACCGGCTCCGGTCCGACGATGGTATGGCCTCCCACCAGCGCGCCGCCCGACTCGCGCACCTTCTCGGCACCTCCGCGCAAGATCTCGGCGACGGTGTAGTCAGAGAGGCATTCGGGGAAGACGGCCACATTCAGGGCCAGCGCCACCTCACCGCCCATGGCGTAGACGTCACTCAGGGAGTTGGCCGCCGCGATGGCGCCGAACTGATAGGGATCGTCGACGACCGGGGTGAGGAAATCGGTGGTCAGGATCAGGACGCGACCGTCGCCGATCTCATAAACGGCGGCATCGTCCGGCTCCGCCAGTCCTACCAGCACCTGGGGAAAGTCGGCTTGTGGGAACATCCCGGCTAGAGGGCGCAGGACCTGCGCCAGGGCGGCCGCGGGCCGCTTGGCGGCTCAGCCGGCGGCCTTGGCCATGGCGGTCAGGCGGATGTTCTCTTGCGGGCTATGGAGGGCGTCGCGGTCGCTGTTCATTGGCGCTAGTGTACTAGGAGTGTCGGCCTGCGAGCCAGGAACTCGAGCCGCGCGTGCCTGGCTTGACGCCGAGAGCACCTCATTCTACGATCGGGGAAGTCACCATCGTACCGGGAGCGCTGACCATAGCACACGTACTACTTACGCTCGCCAGCAACTCGCCCAGGCGGCGCGATTTGCTGGCTCTTCTGGGAGTACCCTTCGACGTCCTTCCTGCCGATGTCCCTGAACTCCAGCTAGCTGGTGAGGCCCCGGCCGCCATGGTCACGCGCCTAAGTTTGGCGAAGGCCCGAAAGGCAGCCGAGGATTGTCGGACTCGCTACGTACTCGGCAGTGACACCACCGTCAGCCTGCCCGAGGACGGGAGCTGGCGCGTTTTTGGCAAGCCTATTGACCGCGAGGATGCTCGCCGGATGCTCCTTGCCCTGGGCGGACGGGAACACTGGGTGCACACCGGCTTCGCCTTGCTGGACAAGGAGACGGGCCGGTCCGAGTGTGGTTGCCACGAGAGTCGCGTGACGCTGCGGCTGCTGGATGAGGCGGCGATGGACGACTACCTGGCGAGCGGCATCGGGGATGACAAGGCGGGGGCTTACGGGGTGCAGGATCGCCGTTTTCGCCTGGTCTCCGGCATTGCTGGATGCGTGGCAAGCGTTATGGGTCTGCCGCTGGGGCTGGTGCGCGAGGAACTGCTCAAGGTCGGCCTGACAGCTGCCGATAGGCAGAGCACGGCAACTGCCTGCGCGACGCTGACGGGCATGCCTTGCTGCCTCATGGACGCGGGAAGGACGGGGGCCTGAAACAGGGATGGTGATGCGGGCTCTGGAACTCAGTGCGGCCCACCGAGTCGTCGGTGGAGGCCCGGTGATGCTACTCACGACCCGCTACCGCGACCGGTCCAACGTGATGGCTCTGAGCTGGGTGACTCCGGTGAGTCTCAGGCCGCCGATGGTGGCCGTGTCCGTGCAGCGGGGCTGTCTCTCTCACGACTACATCGAGCGCTCGGGCCAGTTCTCCCTGAGCGTCCCGGGGCCGTCTCAGATTCGCCAGGTGCGCGATGCTGGCTTGCTTAGCGGGAAGGACGTGGACTCCAAGTTCGCGGAAGTGGGGCTCAAGGCCATCGGTGGTGACGCGCTGGCGGTGCCGTTGGTGGCGGAGTGTCTGGCGTACCTGGAGTGTGCCGTGACGGAGGCGTACGAGGTGGGAGAGGATCACACCTTGTTTGTGGCCGAGGTGGTGGGAGCGCAAGCAGATGACGGTGCTTTCGGCGAGTCGTGGCTGCTACCCGCTGCGGGCAGGCGGCCTCTCCACCATCTGGGCGGCCACTTGTACTCGGTGCTCTCCGGTGTCACTTCTGCCGCTCCGGAGGAGGAGGAAGGCTGAACACGGTCGCGCGGCCAGCTGACATACTCTGCATCGAGGACGATGGCGAGCTGGTGGATCTGATCCGCCTGATCCTGGAGCAACAGGGATACACGTTTCGAGGCTGCACCAGCGGCGAGGAGGGACTAGAGGCCGCCCGCACAAAGGTGCCCGACTTGGTCCTTCTCGATCTCATGATGCCCGGGATGGACGGCTGGGAAGTGCTGCGTCGCATGCGGAGGGACCCCAAGCTGGCCGGAGTCCCGGTGGTCCTCGTCACGGCGAAGGCCCAGGGCATCGACAAGATGCTCGGCCTACACGTCGCACGCGCCAATGACTACATCACCAAGCCTTTCGGCCCGCAGGAGCTTATCGACTGCGTGGCCAGAGTTCTTGCGGAGGGGCCGACATCCGTGTGAAGAGAGCATCGGAGTCGTTGACCTAGTGAGGAGGCCAGCCTACACTAACCGGCGCCTCTCCGGTCGGATTCCCCGCCGGGTCAGCCAAACTGATTTCTGGGAGTGAACTGGGTTGCCTATCATTTCGGCCGATCGTCTCGTCCCCTTCGTTCGTGACATGTTTGTCGCTGCCGGCACTCCGGCGCCCCGTGCGATCCGTGTGGCGCAATCGCTGGTGCGCTCCAATCTGGTCGGACACGACTCACACGGCGTGATCCGGGTGCCGCAGTACATGGGCGGTATCCGCAGCGGTCGCATCGATGCAGCGGCCGAGCCGACTGTCGAGCACGAATCGCCGGGCACGGCCACAATGGACGGCCACTGGGGCTGGGGGCAGGTGGCGGCGTGGGAGGCTACCCAGTTGGCGGTGCGCAAGGCCCAGCAGTCGGGACTGGCCGGAGTGGCACTACACTCCAGCAACCACGTGGGCCGGGTGGGCGAGTACGTGGAGGAGATCGCTCGAAACGACATGATCGGGCTGATCGCCCTGAATAACCACGGGGCAGCCATGCAGGTGGCGCCCTTCGGGGGCCGCGAGCGACGACTGTCCTCCAATCCCATTGCCTTCGCTGCCCCCACCAGCGGTCAGCCGATCCTGGTTGACATAACGTCGTCGGTGGTGGCGGAGGGCAAGGTACGGGTACTGCGCAATCAGGGGCGACCTGTGCCCGACGGCTGGCTCATCGACGCGTCCGGGCGGCCGACGAACGACCCCAACGCCCTTTACGCGGATCCTCCGGGAGCTCTGCTTCCGTTAGGGGGGCCCTTGGGCCACAAAGGGTACGGCCTCAGCGTGCTCATCGACGTGATGAGTGGGGCGCTCAGTGGCGGAGGGTGTAGCCGGGCGGAGCATGAGCGCATCGGCAATGCGATGTTCATAGAAGCCATCCGTGTGGATGCTTTCGTTCCGCGCGCGCAGTATTACGCTGAGGTGGATGGTCTGGTGACCAGCCTGAAGTCGTGCCCGCCCGCCGTTGGCTTCACCGAGGTGCTCCTGCCCGGCGAGCCGGAACGGCGGACCGAAGCCCGGCGCCGAGAGGAGGGCATCGAGATAGATGAGGAAACCTGGCACCAACTGAGTGACGTCGCGCGGGGACTCAGCGTAGACGCGCCGGCCTAGTGCCGGCCCAATCGTCGGGTACTGCCGGGCGTCGGGCTCGGTAGGTAGGGCACCGCTAAACAGCAGGAGGCGATGCAATGGTGGAACACGGTACTCCAGAGCCGATGGCACC
>JAAYAV010000292.1 GCA_012719195.1 Anaerolineae bacterium
ACCGCCGCGTCCGCGATCCTCTGAGTGAGGATCTCGGCGTAGACGGGGTCCACCGGGAACATGCCGGTGGCGCGTGTCTCCGGCCCGGTATGGGTGTGGGTGCAGCCCACCAGGACTTGGGCCGGGGTGAGGCCGCAGAGCTCGGTGATGCGCTCTTTGGCTTGAGCCACCTGCCCGGCGCTAAGGCCGACCAGATCGCAGGAGACAAAGGCGATCTCGCGGCGGCTGTCGCTGAGGCAGAGGGCGCGGGCGAGCAGTGGGTCGTGGACTTCCTCCGCTTGGCGAGGCCGGTAGTAGCCGGCCAGGTAGGCGCCCAGGGGCGGGGTGATGTCGGTGGTGGCGGTGCCGGCAAGGAGCGTGGACATGGCTGTGCCTCCTTCTGACACAGAAGAGGTGGCGCTGCGTGTGTACCGGCGTGGGCCGAAGGCGCTATCATGTCCAGTAGCAGGTACCCGAGAGAGAAGGGTAGAGTAGGAGCGAGTGTTGGCAGAGCAACTGTCCATATGAGTGCAGGTTCCGGCCGACCTTATGACCGCCCTTAGGAAGCGCCAGTCCTCGCAGAGCGAGGAACAGCGTCTGCGCACCGCCCTGGCGGTGGGGCTCTTCGCCGATGGGATCATCAGCCTAGCCAAGGCGGCGGAACTGGCGGGGCGCTCTCGGTACGAGTTCTCGCAGTACCTCCACGGCTTGGGCTTCGCTGCCTATGAACACGATATTGACGACCTGGAGTCGGACGTAGCCGCGATGGGTCGGGCGTAGAGTGTCGGGCGATTCGGTGGCTGTGGCCGATGCCGGCCCGCTGATCTACCTGGCCGTCCTCGGGCGCTATCCCTTCCTTCCTATGGCCGGTCAGGGATCCGCACTCACATCTCCATACATGCCTCGCAGGCCAGGCGGAACAGCCGCTCGCGCACGTCTACGCGCGAATTCCACTCCCGCGAGTCCCACACCTCGCCGCTGACGTCGTCACCCCCGTAGAGGATCTGCCCGAAGGAGACCCCCCGGAACTGGGCGACGGCGAAGAAAGCGGCCGCCTCCATCTCCACGGTAAGGCAGTCCTCGTCGCGTCGCAAGCGCACCTTCGCCGGCGTCTCGCGGTAGAAGGCATCGGTAGTCCAGGTCTTGGCGAGGCGGTAGGGCAGGTGGTGGCGCTGCAGCACCGTTTCGATGGCGGCCACCGCCTCTGGGCCGGCGCCGACCTCCCGAGCGGGTGGCAGGTAGTGGTACGAAGTCCCCTCGTCGCGGACGGCGCTAGTGGGGACGATCAGGTGACCCACGGCGACGCTCCGGTCGAGCACGCCCGCTCCGCCCACGGCGACGAACTTGCGGGCGCCGCCGGCGATGGCGTACTCGAGCAGGGCGGCGGCCATGGGTGCACCGATGCCGGGGTGCAGGAAAGCGATAGGGCGGCCCTCGTATTCGAGCTGGAAGACGGGGTGCTTGCCCATCTCGCTGCTCTCGCAGGCGATCTGCCGGACGCTATCCTGGGTACAGATGCGCTCCAGCACCTCGTGGAAGAAGCAGATGACGCAGTGTTCCGGCAGCGGCGCGTCACCCTTCGATGGGCGAGGGTTGATGAGCGCTCCGCGGTCGGGGTCGAACTCCAGGATGGGGTATTCGCGTCGCATCAAGGCTCCCATGCACCGGCCGGGTAGGGGCCGGCCCCCGTGCCGGCCCTTGGGGCGTGCTGCGGCGGGAGGAGGCGGGGCCCTCCCCTACAGAGACGTGCCCTCGTAGTCCGCGACGCCGTCGGCGAGGGCGAGTAGCGCCTCCACCCGCACGCCGGCGGGGATGTTCTCGGTGATGCCGAGGACGAAGCGGCCACCGGGCATGGCCTCCGCCAGCAACTCGCGGGTGAAGCGGCGCACCTCATCCGGGGTCTCCAGGAAGACCGACCCGGGGAAGTTGATCCACACCACCTTGTCCGGCCAGGTGGCCTTGGCCTCCGCCACGCTCAAATCGCCCATGGGCGGCGGAGTGAAGGCCTCGACCACGGGCAGGCGGGTGCGGGCGATGGAATGGGTCAGGCTTGCCAGGCGGCCGTCGAAGTGGGAGACCACGATCTTGCCCGCCTCGGCGGCGATGTCGGCGACGTGGTTGTAGTAGGGCGCGTAGTGGGTGTCGAAGGTGGGCCCGCCCGCGACCAGGTCGGTCAGGTTGTCGGGGTTCCAGATGAGCGTGGCCGGCGACTGGGCCACCAGCCGGTGGATGCGCTCCGCCAGTTCATCCATCGCCTGGTACAGCGACAGGAAATCGGGTAGGCCGTCGGCGCGGTCGAGGACCATGCGCTCCAGGCCCATCATCTCGATGTACATCTGCTGGTAGGGCGAGCGGGTCGTCCAGGCGAGGGCGACCCCATCCCCGTCTAGATCGGCCTCCAGTTCGGTCACGGCCTCGAAGTTGGGGTGGAGGATGGTGTCGCGCACCATGAACTCCACCACGGCGTAGTCCTCCGGCCGACGGATCATGTGCTCCACGATCCAGGAGCTGCCGTAGCCGGGCTCGGCGCGCCGCTTCTCGGTGACCGCGCCGACAGGTGTGCGGAAGGTGCGGTAGGTGTAGGCGTGCCCCCCCTCGCGCGCCTCGCGGGAGAGGACCTCCACGTGCGGCATCTCGCGGATGTAGGGAGTCACGGGCGTGATGAGGGCCATGCCGCGCTCACGCAGAAGGCGTTCGGTCTCGCCGCGGGGGAGCAGGTTGCTGTAGCAGGACCAGGGCACTGCGTCTATGGGCCGGCCGCGCAGGGCGGCAAGGAGGCGATCGCGCGGCGTCATCGGCGTTCTCCGGCGGGCTGGTCGTAGTAGCCGTGCTCGAGGATGGTGTCCCACATGGCCAGGACGTTCTCCAACTTGCAGGCGGGGTGAATCTCGGTGCTGGAACCGAGCCACAGCCGCCCGTGGGCGCCCGCCTGCTCGATGGTGCGGCGGACAGTGGCACGCACCACGTCCGCCGGGGCGAAGGGCAGCAGTTGGCTGGCGTCAACGCCGCCCATGAGGATCCAGTCCGGGTAGTGGGCGCGGACGTCGCCGGCGTACATGCCGGAGAGAGGCTCGAGGGGATTGATGCCGTCCACTCCGGCGGCACGGAAGTCGTTCAGGACCTGCCAGAGGTTGCCGTCGCTATGGAAGATGACCCTGATACCGTGCTGGTGCCAGGCCTCCACCAGCTTGCTCAGGCGGGGAAAGAACTCCTTCCTGAGGAAGGCGGGGGAGTAGAAGGTGGCGTTCTTGTCGGCGATGTCGGAGTAGACCAGAGCGACCGGCGACAGCTCGCGGTCGGCCGTCTCGTGCACCCGCCGGATCTCGGCCCAGTTGAGCGCTTCCAGCCAGTCGGACACTAGATCGGGCGCGTCGTGGTAGGCGTAGATGAACAGGGCCAGGCCGGCGCGGATGTGGGCGGTGTCCATGCCGACGGGGCTCTCGAAGGGGAAGAGGACGGTGTTCTCACCCACCTTCTCCTGCAGCTCGAGGAACTGCTCCCGCGGCGACTTGGCCTCCACGCCCCAGACGTTGCCTTTGCCGGCGAAGGACCACATGTCGCCCCGCTCGCGGCCGTAGATCTCGTCGATGTTGCGGCGGATGTACTCCAGTAGGCCGGGGACGTCCTTGAAGGGGCGCTGCACCAGCCAGGTGGTCCACCACTCCTGCTTGTAGGTGAAGCCGTCGGGGGTGGTGTAGGTGCGCTCTTCGGCGGGAGCGGAGATGCCGCGGGTGATGTCCAGACACTGGCCGATGGTGCGGCAGAGGAGGTCGAGGCCGTTGTGGACGGTGACCTTCTCGCCGGTAACCTGCTCGATGAGGGGGATGTGCTGGATGAGGTCGAAGATGGGCAAGCGGTCGGGGAGGTCACCGCGGAGGGTGGCCTCGATGCGCTGGCGGGCGGTCATGGTATCGCGAGTCAGTGGGCGCATGTGGTACCTCCGCGCGTGTTGGTGGCTGTATTCTAGGGCATGGCGGGGTTGGGGTCACCAGCAGTAGGTGGTCGCTCCGCCATGAATGGGCGGAGCGACGAATGAGCGAAGCCCGCCTTCGCGGGCTGAGGCCGGGGATGGCGATCTGCTCGTTGGCAGGATTGGCGTCTGGGTGCTGACGCTGGGGTCGCTCCGCCATGAATGGGCGGAGCTACGA
>JAAYAV010000293.1 GCA_012719195.1 Anaerolineae bacterium
ACCGCCATGGTAATGGTTAGCAAGCGCACCAGAGCCCGGCCCGAGGCGCAGAGGGTTTGCCCGCGTTCGAGTTCTGCCGAAGGCGCCGCCACACCGCGGCGACGGCGTGGCGATGGATAACGGCGCCGGCCTGGTCGCCCGGTGATCGTTCTGGTCCGCCGGGCCACAATCGTGCTGGAGGTGTACCTGCCGAAGGAGAAGGCAGCTCGAACGGCCGTGCCGGTGGGGGAACAGGCGAAGATCCGCCCGGTTAAGCTGACATTGTACGAAGCGATGGTGGTCGAAGGAGCGGCTTTGCCTGCCCGACGGGCTATACAAGCACTTGCTGGGCCTGGAGGCAAAGGGGCAACTGATCGTGCTCGACGAGGGCCTGGCGCGGCCGGGCATCGGCGTCAAGTTGGTGGGCAGCCACGCCAGCTGCTCCACCTTCGTTTATGTCAATACTGCCGAGGGTATGGCCGTCCTCACGGGGGACACGGTGCAGATGTACGGCAACGTGGAGCACGACTACATGCTCCACATCAACGAAGACGAGGGGCAGTGTCGCCGCGCCCTGGAGATCGCCCGCGCCGACGCGGACCTGCTCATGCCCGGGCACGACCCGCTGGTGTTCCAGAGCCACCCGCGGGGCATCGGCGGCCGTCGCGCCTAGCGGGAGCGGGCCCCGCCAACCGGGTGCATCTCGGACAGGCGCAGCGTGGTAGCATAAGGAGGCGAGATGTCGGTCCGAGTCGAAGTCGTCAGGGACGGGGGCAACCCGCAGGACCTCGCCGCCATCGAGCGGGTGGGCAAGCACCGCTTCCGCGTCCGCCCCTACAGCGAAGACGGCGACGCCAACTACAAGTTCGCCCTGAACATCCGCCTGATCAACGACGGGGCCGAGCCGGAGCCGGTGGCGCTGGAGGTTGACTGGGGCGACGAGCGGTACATGGAGGCCCGCCGCTTCCTCTACATCGGCAACGGTGACCACTGGTGCCTGACGCCCACGGTGCTGGCCGGCCCCGTGTCCACCGCCAACCTGCTGCTCTCCCCCGGTGGGTACTCGGTCGGCCTCAGCCCCGCCTACGGCCTGGGTGAGTACGAGCGCTGGGCCGCCGTGGGATCGGCGGCCGCCTACCGGCGACGAGTGGCCGGTCTCAGCAACGACGGCCGCGAGATCCACGCCTACGAGCTGGGATCGGGCGACACTCGCATACTGGTCACCGGCCGCTACCACCCCTACGAGACCGCCAGCTCCTTCTGCGTCGAGGGCATGATGGACTGGCTCGCCCGCCCGGCCGCGGAGCAGGAAGCGCTCCTCGAGCGCTACACCTTTACCTTCGTGCCCCTGCCCAATCCCGACGGTGTCTACTGGGGCCTGTGCAAGCGTACCGGCCCCGGCGGAGTTGACCTGTCGCACGAGGGGGCGCTGGGCGGGGACGCCACCAACCGCGTGCTGCTGAGCGTCATTGACGCCGTCCATCCGCAAGGCTTCCTGGACATCCACGGCTGGATGTATCTGGAACAGGACGGGCTGCACTTCCTGGATGCCGGCCTGGGAGACCGCTTCGCCGCCCATCTTTCCGAGCACCCGCTCTTCGCGGGGAACAAGTGGAAGGGTACCAGCGGCGATGATCAGGCCGAGGGAAGCATCCGCGCCCGCGCCCACCGTCTGCACGGCAGTGTCCCCCTGGCAGTGAGCTACCGCTGGCCCGGGCGCACCGTAGCGCAGATGCGCGCCCTGGGCGGCCCGACGCTCGCCGCCTTCTGTACCGCGATCGCTTAGCGCGAGACGACCCCGGCAGCCCCTTCTGCCGGTCCCGTGGTTGCGCCCGAGCCCGGCGGTGCGGTTATACTACCGGTACGGTTATCATTAGTTACCGGGAGGAAGTAGGGTGATCTACCGTCCGTTAGGAAAGACCGGCTACAGCGTGTCGCAGTTAGGCTTCGGCGCCATGCGTCTGCCCATGGTGGGCGAGGGCGAGAGCGCCCGTGTCGATCGGGACCTGGCCATCCCCATGATCCACCGCGCCTTCGAGGGCGGCGTCAACTACATCGACACCGCCGTCGGCTACTGCAACCAGGACAGCCAGCGCGCCGTGGGCGAGGCCCTCAAGGGCCGGCGCGACAAGATCATCCTCTCCACCAAGAACCCGGAGTACGAGGATGAGGGCGTCTGGTGGCAGAACCTGGAGAACAGCCTGGCGCGGCTACAGGTCGACTACATCGACATCTACAATCACCACGGCATTCGTTGGGCCCGCTACCTGGAGCACGTCGAGCCCAAGCTGAGCAAGCTCATGCTCAAGGCCAAGGAACAGGGTCTCATCAAGCACATCTGCTGTTCCTTCCACGACACCAACGAGAACCTCATCAACGTGATCAACACCGGCTACATCGATGTGGTCACCGTCCAGTACAACATGCTGGACCGCAAGCTGGAGGAGGGGATCGCCCTGGCCCACGAGCGCGGCGTCGGCGTCGTGGTCATGGGACCGGTAGCGGGCGGCCGCCTGGGCACCAGCTCGCCGGTGCTGCAGGAGTTGGTACCCGGCATCAGCCGCGTGCCCGAGTTGGCGCTCCGCTTCGTGCTGTCCAACCCGGCGGTAAGCGTGGCCCTCTCCGGAATGAGCACCATGCAGCACGTGGAGGAGAATCTGGCCGTCACCTCGGACGAGATCAGCCTGCGGGACGAGGAGCGCGCCGCCATCGAGGAGCACCTGGGGCGGCTGCATGAGATGGCAAACCTCTATTGCACCGGCTGTGGCTACTGCGTCCCCTGCCCGCAAGACGTGAACATCCCCCAGATCTTCGCCAAGTACAACGAGGGGCGTCTCTACGGCCTGTGGGACTCCGCGCGGCAGGCGTACGCCGATCTCGTCGCCCGGGGTCAGGGCGCTGACGCCTGCATCGAGTGCGGCGAGTGCGAAGATAAGTGCCCGCAGAGCATCCCCATCCGCCAGCAACTACAGGAAGCACACGCTGCCCTCTCGAGAACCATCGCGCGCTAGGCGGCGCGGCTCACGAAGGCAAGCAGAGGTCCGGCATCTTGCCGGACCTCTCTGTCCCCTTCTGGGCAACGGCGCTCACCCAGCGGCGCTAGAAGAGCCCGAGCGGCGTCGTCGCGCCAGCCTGGGCCATCGCTTGCGCTTACCGGCCTAGGAGCCAGGCAATACGGTCGTAAGAAATGGCGTAGTGGGCCACGAGAACGGCGGCGAAAGCGATGCCCAGCGCGGGCCGCCCCGCCGCATGAAGCAGGACGATCGCGAGGCCGAACTCCAGCAACTCGATTGCCAGTCTGATCGCCCCGGACACGACCACCGGCGCGTTGCCCGGGTCGTTGGGGACGCGGAACACGCCCCATACGGTCATGGCGAGCAACGGCAGCCCGATTCCCCACAGGAACCGTCCCAGACCCGTGTGTTCGGTCCAGCCCCAGTAGCCCATCGCGCCCCAGGCGGCCAACTCCAGCAGGAACCTCAGCCCCAAGTTGATCGGGTGCTCACTCATTCCTATCGCTCCGCGCTCCCCGCGGGCAGAAGGGGCCGGATCTCTCCGGCCCCAACCTAGTCTCTTGTGTGTTGCCCGCGCTTACTGCCCGGAGAAGGGCCCCGCCTCGATGGTGGGAGCGCCGGAGTCGGC
>JAAYAV010000294.1 GCA_012719195.1 Anaerolineae bacterium
CAACGCCGATACCTACATGAAGCAGTTCTTCAAGGTAGTGGACCGTGACCGGACCGAGGTGCGCTGGCAGACGGAGTGGTACGAGGGCTTCAAGCTGGCTGATATCCTGCGGCTGACGTCGCGCTACACTCTGGCGCAGGTTCTCGCTCACGAGACCTTCCGCAAGCGGTACGAGAACAACCTGCCCGTCACCCTCATGGAGCTGATGTACCCGCTGCTGCAGGGGTACGACTCCGTGATGGTGCAGGCGGACGTGGAGTTTGGGGGCACCGACCAGAAGTTCAATAACCTCGCTGGCCGGGACCTGCAGGCGGCGGTGGGGCAGCGCCCGCAAGATGTGCTGCTCGTGCCACTTCTGATGGGCACGGACGGCGCCAAGATGAGCAAGTCGGCCGGCAACACGATCGACCTGGACGAGCCGCCGGACAGCATGTACGGGAAAGTGATGTCACTCAGCGACTCCGTGCTTTGGGACTACTTCTGGATGGCGACCGACGTCCCGGCGGACGAGATCGAGGCGATGACGGAGAGCGTATCGCGGGGGGCGAACCCCCGGGACATGAAGATGCGCCTTGCGCGGGAAGTGGTAACGCAGTTCCACGGAGCCGCTGCCGCCGCAACTGCCGAGGCGGAGTTCGTGCGGGTGTTCCAACAGCAAGAGATCCCCGAGGAGATGCCGGAGTTTCGGATGGCGGCGGGGACAGGCATCATAGATGCCATCCTGGGGGCCGGCATGGCCCAGAGTCGCAGCGAGGCGCGACGCCTGGTCGAGCAGGGCGGCGTCTACATCGATGGTGACAGGGCAGAAAGCCTGGAGACCCAGGTGGCGCTCGGGCGTGACCCTCAGGTGCTGCGGGTGGGCCGGAGGCGGTTCGCGCGGATCGTGCCCGGCTAGGCTCGGGTCGGTGGGGGCGGGTTCGGAGTCAGCGCCCCGTCGGTCTCACCACGAAGGCGCTCGTAGGCAGCGAGGATGTCTGCGAGCGCTTCGCCTTGAGTGGATTGCTGGCGGGCCTCCCACTGGGTGCGACAGGCCTCCGAGTAGCGGAAGATGTCGGCCTGCACTCCCGCGGGGTCGAACACGGCCTGGAAGGTAAAGTTCCCCACTTGGCCGGCGGTCTCGATGGCCACATGGCCGTAGTTGAGCAGCGACGCCAGCAGACCGGGCACCTCGTAGGTCACATTCTGTATGTTGAGCAGATGGCCTTCCCTCTGCGAGGTACGCAGCCGCAAAGGGAGGCGCTTGATGTCGATCACGCGGTCTGGCGTGAGCACATAGACGTCATTGCGCCAGTTCTCGGCCTGCCAGACCGCCCAGATCAGGAGCACGAACCCCGCCGCCAGGTACACCGGGGTGGGAAGGTCGGTGTCCGCGAACAGCGGTAACCCGGCGATGGCGGCGGCAGCTACCCCCGGCCAGAGCAGCGACCGGAGCAACACGCCCCAGTGCTTGCGCCAGAGGATGACGTCACCCTCCTGCCGGCGAAGACTGGGGAAGCCGTTGTTTATCACGTGCGTCAGTCGCAGGGCGAGTTCGTCCAGGCGACTCTCCGGCTCGGGGAAGGCGGGGACGGCCGGCTCGTCCTCTGCCGGAGGCTCAGCCGGCGGAGATGCCATGCCAAGCTGCTGCCGGAGCTGGGACTCAAGGTTCTGCCGGCGCGCGGCTCGCTGCAAGGCAGCGAATCGCTTCACACCCCGAAACACCAGTTCCTTCACCGCGTCCGGGCGGGGCGAGTGGCTGAAGACTATCTGGCCGGTGGCGCCCGCTGTCTGCACGGTGATCTGGCCGAAACCCAGCACCGCGGCCGCCAGCCCGTGCCGCTCCACCGATACGTCCTGCACTTTGTCCAGGTAGGCGCTCTCCTGGCGCTCGTAGAAGGGCAACTGTCGTTCCACGCGCACGAGCCGGCGGTTGGTCAGTATGAGCACGTCGTTGCGCCACTCCAGCCACAGCCAGGTCACCCAGGCGATGCTGAGTACTGTGGCCGAGATCAGGAACTCGAGCCCGAGGCCGAGCATCTGCAGCGTGGGCGTGATGAGCGCGGCGAACAGGAACGGCCCGATCAGCCCGCGCCAGAACACCCATGGGTGACGACGCTGAAGAAGGACCACTCTCTCGCCCGTCTCCTGCCAGTGGAAGCGAGGCGCCTCCAGCGCCTGGCAGATGTCCTCGCGCGGGCGGATGCCTTGCGCCAAGGTCGGCCTCTTGCGGAGGAGCGACTGGAACGCCTCGCGAGGCAGACTCAGCAGGCGGACCGGCGTCAGGGCGGTGACGGTGGCGTCGTGGTCGTCGCCCAGCAGGAGGGACGATTCGCCGGCGACGTCCCCGGAGGTCAGGCGCCCGAGCGGTTCGAGGTAGCCCTCGGCACTGACGCGGGTGACCTCGAGCTGGCCACGAAGCACGATTATCATGCGGTTCCCGGGCGTACCCTGGCGCCAGATGCGCCTGCCGGCGGGTATCTCCTCCAGCACGGCGATGGCCGCCAGCGCCTCCGTGTCCTCTGGAGCCAGGGCGGCAAACAGGGGCAGGCGCCGCAGGTACCGGCTCCACATGGTTCCGTGCTGGACTGACATCCCTACCTCTGGCAGTTGTTTACAGGCTCTCCCGGATGGCTTCCGCTGCCTTTCGCGTCATGCCGGGCGCGGAGGCCAGTTCTTCCACCGAGGCCTTGCGCACCGCATCCAGGCTCCCGAAGTGCTTCAACAGCGCCCGCCGCCGCTTGGGCCCGATGCCGGGCACGTCCTCGAGCTCGGACCTAGTCGCCGCCCGGCTACGAAGCTTCTGGTGGTAGCGGAGCGCGAACCGGTGGGCCTCGTCGCGAATACGCTGCAGCAAGAACAGTCCCTGCGAGCCGCGTGCCAACTGCAGTGGTGCGGACCTCCCGGGGAGGTAGACGTCCTCGTTCTCCTTGGCCAACCCGATGACAGCCGTGTCCTCGA
>JAAYAV010000003.1 GCA_012719195.1 Anaerolineae bacterium
GCTGGGGCCGCATCATCTGGATCTCGAGCCAGTCGGGGCTGGTGGCGATCCCGGGGCAGCCGGTGTACTGCTCGAGCAAGGGAGCAGTGGTGCAGTTGGTGCGCACGCTGGCAGTGGAGTGGGCGAAGAGTGGCATCACCGTTAACTCGGTGGCCCCGACGTTCGTGGAGACCAACCTCACCCGCACGCGCCTGCAGAACCCGGAGTTCCGCGCCTTCGTCCTGGGCAAGATTCCCAAGGGCGAGCTGGCCACCGTGGAGGACGTGGCGGCGGCGGTGGCCTTCCTGGCCAGCGAGGAGGCCGGGATGATCAACGGCCACAACCTGCCCGTCGACGGCGGCTGGACGGTGTGGTAGGACCTAGGAACTCGGATCTGCGTTTGTGCCTCGAGGCACAGGTCGCGCACGACGTCTTTGCCTCGCCACCTTTTCTTGGCTATAGTATCAGTGTTCCGTGATGAGTGCCCGGGCAGATACGCGGGTGCTGCCGGCCACCGTTTTGGCCCGGCTGCTCAACCTACCGCCCCGATTACCCTTACCTCTAGGATAACGGCGCCGATCCCTGCCACTTGGCCAAACGACGGTTTGTCGCCGCCACCTGGACCAGATCGGCGTTCGCATAAGGAGAAGCAGTGATGTCGAGCACTAACGTGAAGTCCAATCGTCGTCGGTTCATGAGGGGCAGCGCCCTGGCCGGTGCCGGCCTTTTGGCAGCGGCTTCCGGCGCCCAAGCGCAGGACGCGTCTGAGGAGATGACCTTCGATCAGGAGACCGACATTCTCGTGCTTGGCCTAGGCCTGGCCGGGCTGGTGGCGGCCGCTCGCGCGACCGAACTGGGCGTGCGGGTGATGGCGGTGGAGAAGCTCCCCAACGGCTACTGGGCGCCAGGCGGCAGCTTCGTCCTTTCCGGGCAGTTAGTGCTACAGCCTCCCAAGCCGTATCCGCAGACCGTCGAGGCGGTGGGCATCGACACGGTGGTACGCTCAATGCAGTGGCTGGCCGGGCTTGGTATCGAGCTGGGTGGCTCCATCCAGATCGAGGGTGTGAACCAGATCGGCGAGGAGATCGAGGGCATCCCCGGCGGCACCGTCTTCCCGATGAAGCCCGTCGCCGATACCTCCTTCCTCTGGTACTACCTCAAGCCGGGCGGCGAGTTCGACGCCACCCAGTATGGCGGCGGCACGGCTCCTCGCGTGCTGGAGCAGCACATCATTGACAACGGTGGCACGGTCGTTTACGAGACGGCCGCTCGCCGGCTGCTCACCAACAAGGACGGCGCGGTGATCGGCGCCCAAGTGGTCGGACCGGATGGGCCCTACACCATCGGGGCCAAGGCCGTGGTTCTCTGCACCGGCGGGTTCGCCCTCAATGAAGAGATGGTCTCCAAGTACGTGTGCAGCCCCTCCCGTAGTCTGGTCAACGCGACGCAGGCCACGCCCGGTTCCACCGGCGACGGCCTCAAGATGGCCCTGGAAGTGGGCGCGGCCGCCAGCGGCTTCGGCTACATCTACGGCTGGCCGGCGGCGATCATCGCCGAGCGCACTCCCATGCACGACCTGAGCGGCTTCTTGTCCCTGGACACGCTCAGCAAGGGCATAATCGTGCTGGACAACGGTGAGCGGTTCGCCGACGAGTCGCTCGGGCGCAACGTGTACGGCAACCTCATGGTCAAGGAGCATATGACCAACACGGCTTGGTACATCCTCGACGCTACCGTGTACGAGGACACCCAGAAGGTGATGGACAAGCTCGCCATGTTCCAGGAGGAGTTCGGCGAGACCCTGGTGTACCAGGCCGACACCCTGGAGGAACTGGCCACAGCCGCCGGGATCGGTGGCTACCTGGTCACCCAGGTGGAGGAGTACAACCAGGCCGTGGACGACGAGGCCGTGGGCCGGATGCGCGTCCCGCGTACCACGCCCTACACCAAGCTGGAGACGCCGCCGTTCTATGCCGTGCCCTTCGTCATGGGCTCCAACAAGAGCTTCGGTGGCCCGAATGTGGACACCAGCGCTCGCGTTCTCAATGAACTGGACGAGCCCATTCCCGGCCTTTACGCCGCCGGTGAGGTGGTCTACAACGCCAAGGTCAAGGGCGTACCGTTCTGGCCCAACGACCTCGATCACATCGCCGCGGGCGCCGGCAGCGGCAACCAGGAGCAGTGCCTGATCTTCGGCATCCTCTCCGTCGAGACGGCCGTAGCCGACGCGGGCCTGGGCGAGTAGGCCCGATTTCGCCCCTACTGGGCGGGCGAGGGGGACTCCCCCTCGCCCGCCTCGGCGTTAACGGACGTGTTGCCGCTGTCGTTGTGGCGCCATCCGGCGCGACCCCCGGTGGTGTCGCGCTGCTTTCACGCCTCGGGGGGCCAGCCCTCCGGCGTGGCCAGGCGTAGGCCCGCCTGCCGCACCTCCTCCAGCACTTCCGGATGCTCTCGGATGGCCCCCTTCTCATCTATGCCGCCGTACGTCAGCAGGTGGGGATGGGCGACGTCCAGCGTGTCGAACCAGTAGTGGGCGGTACAACGGAGGGCGTCAAACATGCGCTTGCCGTGGGTGCCGCCTACGGCGGCCACCAGCCCCTGGCGGGGGAGTTCCAGTTCCGGCAGCGATCGCTGCAAGGGGTACTTGTGCGCCCAGAGGGTCTGGCAGCGCTCAATGATGGCCTGGGTGATGGACGGCACCAAGCAGAAGAAGATCGGCGTCACCAGGCAGACACGGTGCGAGTGGGTAAGCAGGCCGTAGAGGGACTGCATGTCGTCGCGGCGGACGCACTCGCC
>JAAYAV010000295.1 GCA_012719195.1 Anaerolineae bacterium
CTCCTCACCCGCGGCGATGTCCGGGACCTCCCCAAGCTGTGGTCGTTGCTCCAGGGCATGGACTGCGTCTACCATCTCGCCGCCAAAGTGTCCGTACCCGCTTCCAACCTCTACCCGCGAGACTACAACGACGTGAACGTTGGGGGGACCGTCTCCCTGCTGGAGGCCATCCGCGACGTGGGCGTGCCCAAGCTGGTGCTGGCATCATCCGGCGCCGTCTATGGTGACCAGGACTCCACCCCCATCGGGGAAGACGCCGCCCCCAATCCGCGGTCGCCCTACGCCGTAAGCAAGCTGGCCGCCGAGCACTACTGCCGCACTGTCGGCCGCCTCACCGGTTTCGAGACCGTCGTCCTGCGCATCTTCAACACCTACGGCCCGGGCCAGCCCCTGCCCGCCTCCCACGCCTCGGTGGTTCCCCTCTTCCTGCGTCGCGCTGCCAACGGCGGCTCCATCGTCGTCTTCGGCGGCGGTCAGCAGACGCGCGACTTCGTCTACATCGACGACGTCACCGACGCCCTGGTCGCGGCGGGCGAGCGGCCCGGCCTCAACGGCCAGGTCGTCAACGTCGGCAGCGGGCGAGACTGCAGCATCCGCCACCTGGTGGACCTGGTCGAGGCGGCGGTAGGGCGACGCGCCAACACCGTCTTCAACCCCTCTCAGGAGGGCGGCGTCTCCCACTCAGTCGCCGACATAGCTCTGGCCGCCAGGCTGCTCGAGTACGCCCCTCGCGTGACACTGGAAGAAGGCCTTCGTCGCATGGTGGAACAGGACACCCGCTTCCAGAGCAACCAGGCCTCGGCCCACTGAACCCCATCCGCCTGCCAAAGGCAGTGCCGGACGCACACGGGCCTGGCCCGTCCCACCGGACCGTTTGTCATCCCCGTCTGTCCGTGTAACATGCGGGCCAGGGTTCGCGATTGGTACTCCAGCGCCGTAGGCGACCTGACGGGGCGCCCGCGGCCACCGCGAAGAGAGGTGAGCAGATGTCAGAACGCGAAATCGGTTTCGCCGTAGTCGGACTGGGAATGGGCGCCGGGCATGCCCGCGATATCTACGACCTGGAGGGCGCCCGCCTGGTAGCCGTGTGTGACCTGGATGAAGAACGGCTGAAGGCCGTCGGCAGCAAGTTCAAGGCGAAGCGGTACAAGAGCTTCGCTCGCATGCTCGCCAACCCTGACGTAGAGGTAGTCAGCATCGCTCTGCCCAGCGGTATGCACGCCAAGTTCGGCATCCGCGCCGCCCGCGCCGGCAAGCACGTCGTGATCGAGAAGCCCATCGACGTCAAACTGCGTGCCATCGACCGCCTCATCGCCGAGGCACGCAAGGCCAACGTCAAGCTGGGCGCCGTGTTCCAGTCTCGCTACAGCCCCCTCAACCGGCGCATCAAAGAGGTCATCGACAGCGGGCGCATGGGCAAGCTCTACGGTATTCACGCCGACCTGCACTGGTGGCGAGAGCAGAGCTACTACGGCGACGAGAAGCACGGCCTCTGGAAGGGTACCTGGGCCATGGACGGCGGCGGCTCCCTGGCCAACCAGGGCATCCACACCCTGGACCTGGTACAGTGGCTGGCCGGCCCGGCGAAGTCCGTCTTCGCCTACATGGACATCTTCGCCCACCAGATCGAGACCGAGGACAAGTGCTCGGCCGTCCTCCGCTTCGAGAACGGCGCCATCGGCACCATCAACACCACCACCGCCTGCTGGCCCGGCGGCGGCGACACCCTCACCATCTACGGCGAGAACGGCACCATCGCCACCGGCAAGAAGCGGGACACCATCGAGATCTGGAAGTTCCGCGACGACCCCGAGGGCAAGGAAGAGCAGGAGATCAAGTCCATGTACGGGCCGGTGGACGACGGCGAGAAGCGGGTAAACACCGACCCCCGCGCCACCTCTCTCCACGGACACCAGCCCATCATGGCCGATATGATCGAGGCCATCCGCCAGGACCGGGACCCGTTCATCACCGGCGAGAGCGCACGCAGGCCGGTGGAGATCATGACCGCCATCTACAAGTCCGCCCGCACCGGCAGGGAAGTGAAGCTGCCGCTGTAGGTTGGAGGTGTCTCACCGCAGAGGGCGCAGAGGACACAGAGAAGAAGCAGAACTGGGAAGAGAAGCCGGAGAGACAGAATCGCTGCGAGGCGATTCCTCGCCTGGCTTACATCACAATCTTTGCGCTCTCTGCGGCCTCTGCGGTTGATCCCCATTACTCACGGGAGTGTGGCTGTTGAAGTACGCTATCTGCAACGAGCTTTTCGAGGGGCAGCCCATGGAGCGGTACCTGCCGCTGGTGGCCGGTCTGGGCTACACCGGCCTGGAGGTTGCTCCCTTCGCCTTTGACACGCACGTGGCCCAGATGACCGAGGCCCAGGCTCGCCAGGTCGGTGAGACCGTCCGCGCCCACGGGCTGGAAGTGGTCGGTATGCACTGGCTCCTGGCCCGCAGCGAGGGCCTCCATATCACCTCGCCCGACCGCGACGCACGTGACCGCGCCGCCGCCTACATGACCACCCTCATCCGCCGCACCGGCGACATGGGCGGCAGCGTGATGGTGTTCGGCTCTCCCCAGCAGCGTAACCTGCTGCCCGGCGTCACCGAGGCGGAGGCGTTCGAGTGGGCCGCCCACTTCTTCCAGCGGGTGGCCCCCGTCGCCCGGGAAGAGGGCGTGCGCATCTGCATCGAGCCCCTCGCCCGAGACGACACCAGCTTCCTCTTCAGCAAAGACCAAGGCGTCCGCCTGGTGGAGATGGTCGGCCACCCCAGTGTGGCCTTGCACCTGGACGTGAAAGCCATGGCCGACGAGGGCCGGCCCATCCCTGAGATCATCCGCGAGGCCAAGGACTACCTGGGCCACTTCCACGTCAATGACGGCAAACTGGGCCCGGGCATGGGTCCCATAGACTACCAGCCCATCATGCAGACCCTGAAGGACATCGGCTACTCTGGCTGGCTGTCGGTGGAGGTGTTCGACTTCAGTCCCGGCGCCGAGCACATCGCCGGGGAGAGTATCGCTTACCTGAAGCGAGTGGAGAGCTCACTTACCTGACCCCCAGGAGGTGCACTATGCCCCAATGGACTCTGAGGCTAGCAGCAGGAGAACACTGCCGGGTGGAGTGCCCGGTGAAGGTGAAGGTGGGCGCCGTCACTGCCAAACCCGCCTCCCTCATGCTCACCGAGACGGCTACCGGCCGCGTCGTACCCTGCCAAGGCGGCGTTGACGGCGAGGGCAATCTCTGGGTGCACTGGATCGTGGACGCCCTTCGGGCCGGCGCCACACGCGAGTACGTCCTGGAGACGTGTGACGATCCGGAACCGTGGCCGGGCGTCCTGGTGGTAGACCGGGACGGTCGCATGGAAGTGCAGATCGCCGATCGCTTCTTCACCGCCTACAACTACGGTTCCCAGTGGGTGAAGCCCTTCCTCTGGCCGGTGGTGGGCCCGTACGACGACCATATCACCCGCGACTACCCCATGATCCCCGACGTTCCCGGCGAGAAGCATGACCACCACCATCAGAAGTCCCTCTACACCGCCCACGGCAGCGTCAATGGCGTGGACGACTGGAGCGAGGAGACCGGACATGGTTCCGTCGTGCACCGGGGCTTCGCGCAACTGGTGAGCGGGCCGGTCCTCGGCGTCATCCAGGCCGACAACGACTGGGTGAGCAAGGATGGTGAGAAGGTCATGAGCGAGCAGCGCACCATGGTCTTCTACAACCTGCCCGGCCCGGAGAAGATCGTCGACTACACCGTGCACTTCAAGGCCGACGCGGGCCCGGTCACCTTCGGCGACACAAAGGAAGGCGGCATCCTGGCAGTGCGGGTGGCCACCACCATGGACGAGAACTCGGGCCTCGGCGGCAAGATCGAGAACGCCTATGGTGGCGTCAGCGAGAAGGAGAACTGGGGCAAGAAGGCCCCCTGGTGCGACTACTCCGGCCCGGTGAAGGACCGCTTCGTCGGCATCACCATCATGGATCACCTGGACAACCCGCGTTACCCCACCGAGTACCATGTTCGCGCCTACGGCCTGATGACGGCCAACCCCTTCGCCTGGCACGACTACAAGGCCGACCCAACCCTGGACGGCTCGCTGACGGTGCCCGCCGGCGAGGATCTGATCTTCCGCTATCGTCTCTACATTCACCGCGGCGACGCCAAGGTGGGCAAGGTGGGCGAACGCTACCACGACTTCATCAATCCGCCCACGGTTCAGGTCGTATAGCGCTCCGGACCACGACACGTAGGGGAGGGCCCCCGCGCCCTCCCTCTCCCTGACCCGTCGCACTCCTATCCCGCGAAGGCCCGCGTGTCCGCCCAGGTCGGCCTGCCCCCATGCCGCGACGGTCGGCCATTCCAGCCTGTCCGCCCCGCTTGCCATTCCAAGCGAAGCGAGGATTCTACCCTCCCCACGTCACGCGAGGCCCGGATCCATGGGAGCCGGCCCGCCCCCTCACCTCCGCCCCCAACAGAGCGAGCCGGAGACGGCAACTCCACGTCGCCCTCGCCGGCCCGTACAACTCCGCAGAATCGCGGACTACAGGTCCTCCACCCGCTCCAGCAACTGCTCCAGGCTCGACTTCAACAGCGTCAGATCCTTGTGCGCTCCGAGCAGCATCGTCCGTTCGGCGCGGACGAAGCGGGTGTACGGCGCGATGGCGTCCCCGATGCGACGCAGATCGCGATCGAGGGCCTGCTCGAACTCGCGCGTGAGGGCGCGCGTCAGGTCCTCGCGCATCTTGCCCACCCGGGTGCGCAGGTCATTCTTCGCCTGCCGCCGGCGAGCGGGAATGACGAACAGGCCCAGCACCGCCACCATGCCCGCAGCCGCCAGTCCGGTGACGTCGGCCATGGTGGTGGTCGCCAGGGCGGTGATGGCGGCGCCGAGGCCGATGGCTCCGATCTCGGCGATGGCCGTCCCCGCCACCGCCGCCTGGGCCGCGTCGGCGATGCGCTTGCCCTGTTCTTTCTGGTCGTAGCTCTGCACCACCTGCTGGGCCGCCCGGCCGACCGAGTCCAGCAGGCGGGAGCGATCGTACTCAAAGGTGCCCATACTGCCGATGATCCGATCCGCGTGCTTCATGCGCCGCTCGGCCAGGTAATCGGTGATCGCCTGCCACTGGCGCAGGTTGCCGCCCACGAGCCAGTCAATGATGGCGCTGACACGCTCCTCCAGGACCCGGGGCGTGTCCGCCACCACCTTCTGCTCGAACTCGGCCCGGACGGCGCTCTTGTTGACCAGGTCGAACACGCGACCCAGACGCACCATCTCGTCGAAGAACTCCACGCCGCGGTTCTCCAGCGCGAAGAGCGAGTTGTCCACCTCGGCCAGGCGGTAGGTGAACTCGCGCGCCATGTCTTCCTTGTAAATCCCCAGCTGCCGGGACACCTCGTCTATGGCGTCGACATCGTCCTGGAGCAGGGCCAGCCTTTCCTCCGTCTGGCGCAGGTACTTGGTCACCAGATGCCGCCCGACTCCCAGCGGATTGTGCAGCTTCAGCCGGATCCGCTCCTGCTCGTCCAGCCGGGCCATCAGGTACTCCTCTAGGTCCGGGAAGCGGCTCTCTTCCAGGGCGAGGGCGTCGCCGGAGGCCTTGGCGCGGAGGGCCAGGCGAGCGGAGACCGGGAAGACCTCGGGCTCCAGGCCCAGCATCCGCCCGGCGTGGTCGGCCACGAATTCGAGAACGTGATCCAGTTCCTCGGGGCTCTCTAGGATGTCTATCTTATTGACGACGAAGACCACCTTCTTCCCCCAGTCGCGGATCACCTCCAGGAAGAGGCGTTCGCTCTCCGTAAAGGGGCGGTCCACCGAGGTGACGAAGAGGACAATGTCGGAGCGGGGCAC
>JAAYAV010000036.1 GCA_012719195.1 Anaerolineae bacterium
ACTAGGCGATGAGTCTTGGAGTTGGGCCGGGAAAGTGTATGAAATGGGTTAGAGGGCACCGGCTCCCGGGCGGACGGAAGCGTCCCGACCGGGATAGCCCACTGTCGCCGGGGAAGGCGCCGCCACCGGGCTCGGTTGCGGCGCTCTGGGGCTGCCGCTACAATTGAGAGCGTAGGAGCCTTCGCCTTGGCGGCACCAGTTACCGCTCCCGCCGGCCGTGTTCTGTGAGCCTTCATGTCGGTCATTACTGTGGCGAACCTTATCTCCGTCCATCGGCTGCAGCGCCGGGCGCTGCCGCTCTGTCCGAACGCCTGCCACCTGCCGGCCCAATCTCCTCTTTGGAGCGCCATAACCGGCTCCCTGGGACGGGACGACAACGCCATCGTGACGCTAGTGGCCGACAGCCCAAGTAGGCAGCCTGGGGACGGCTTCGTCCAGCTGCGGCCCCTTCGCCGTCGCCAGTCGGCGGCGATGCTCTACATCGCCCCGGCTCCCGAGGACGACGAAGTGCCCGCCGTGTGGGACTCCTTACTGACCCAGGCGGCCAACTGGGCGATGGCTCGGGGGGTCATGCGAGTCTTGGCAGCCGTGCCCGCCGCGGGCCCCGCCGAGGGCGGGTTCGTCCGGAACGGGTGGATGCGTTATGCCGGCGATACTGTTTTCGAGCGTCCGTTTCCCGACGACGCCCGCGGGGGCAGTGTCCGCCTGCGAAAGAGCCGCCCGGTCGATGACTGGGCTCAGCAGCAGCTGCGGGCGGCCGTGACGCCTCTGCGCGTGCAGCAGGCCGAGGGCCTCAGCGGGCCAGGCCCGGACGACTCCGGCTGGACCGAGCAGCTCGTCCTCAGCGACGGCGCCGAGATCCAGGCCGAAATCCGCCTCCATCGAGGGAGCACCTGTCACTGGGTGCAGCTGCGGGCACGGCCGGGCCTCGAACCGCCCCCGTCGACCCTGGTGCAGGAGGCCTTGGCTCGCCTGTCGCGCTGGCCCGCCAGGCCAGTGCGATGCAGCGTCCCGCACTATCAAGCTGACTTGGCCGCAGCGCTACGCGAAAGCGGCTTCGCCCCAGTGGGCGAACGGGCGCTCCTGGTGCGGCACTCGGTGGTCCCGGTCCGCCCGGCCCTGGAAGAATCCGTCCAGCGGCTGCAAGCCGCGTTGGGTAACGCCCGCAAACCCAGCCTACCAGAACCCAGCAATAGCATGGATCGGTCCTGCCTGGCCACCGCCGGCTGCCCGTCCCTGCCAGAGTGGAGTGATGACAGAAGTACGCATAACTGACGACCTAGACGCGCTTCTGGCGGTACTACCGCCGACAATTGAACACGCTATCCGCCAACTAGATGGCAACGAGGACCTGATCGAGGTAGTGATGGACCTAGGTCGCCTGCCGGAGGCTCGCTACTTCGGGCGCGAGGCGATCCTGGGCGACACGGAAGTGCCGCAGGACGACCTCGAGTACGTGGTGGCGCGTATCGGTGAGTTCACCGATGAGAACCGTGCCGGCATCGAGCGCACCCTGCACCGCATCTCCGCCATGCGGAACCGTCACGGGCGCATCATCGGAATCACCGCCCGCGTCGGCCGCGCCGTGTACGGCACCATCGACATCATCAAAGACATCGTCACCAGCGGGAAGAGCATCCTGCTCCTGGGCCGGCCCGGCGTCGGCAAGACCACCATGCTGCGCGAAGTAGCCCGCGTCCTCGCCGAGGACAAGCGCGTGATCGTGGTGGATACTTCCAACGAGATCGGCGGCGACGGCGACATCCCTCACCCGGCCGTTGGGCGGGCGCGGCGGATGCAGGTGCCCACACCGTCGTTGCAGCACGCGGTGATGATCGAGGCGGTGGAGAACCACATGCCCGAAGTCATCGTAATCGACGAGATCGGCACCGAACTGGACGCCGCCGCCGCCCGGACCATCGCCGAGCGCGGTGTCCAGTTGGTCGGCACCGCCCACGGCAACTCCCTTGAGAACCTCATGCTCAACCCCACCCTGATGGACCTGGTGGGTGGCATCCAGAGCGTGACGCTCTCCGACGAGGAGGCCCGCCGTCGCGGAACCCAGAAATCCATCCTGGAGCGCAAGGCGCCGCCCACCTTCGATGTTCTCATCGAGATCGTGGGACGCGACCGCTTGGTCATCCACCATGACGTCGCCGCCGCCGTGGACGCTATCCTGCGCTCTCGGCCCAAGCCGCCCGAAGTGCGCTACCGGGACGAAGACGGAAAGGTCCACATCGAAGAGGCTCGTCTCGTACCCCGGGGCGAGCCCAGCGGCGCCGCCGAGGCAGATCGCCCTCTCGTGACACCGCCGGCCTCGGACCGGACCGCCTTCCGGCCTGAGGACCAGATGGCTGTCTTCCTCTACGGGGTAAGCCACAACCGCTTCCGCGATGCCGTGCAGGACTTGGGACTCCCGGCGCGAGTGGCTCGCGGCCTGGAGGAGGCCGACGCGGTGATGACACTGCGGAGCCACTACCGCCGCCATCCCCAGGCGATCTCAGAGGCGGAGCGCCGGAGTATTCCCGTCTACGTCCTGCGCTCCAACACCGTGGACCAGATCCGCGGCTCCCTGGTCACCATGTTCAACCTACCCTTCGAACAGGCCGAGCTCCAGCGGGGACCCATCGAGGAGACGCAGGCGGCCATCCGCCGGGTTCTGCAGGGGACACCTTCGGTGGAGCTGTCCCCTCAGGACAGCGAGGTACGCCGCCAGCAGCATGTAATGGCCCGCGAGGCCAGCCTCCTCTCTTACAGCCTGGGTAGCGAGCCCTACCGGCGGGTTCGCATCAGCCGCCCGCGGTGAGGAGCTGATGGAAATACCAGGCGGGTTGTTCATCACCTTCGAGGGCCCGGAAGGAGGCGGAAAGACCACCCAGCAGGAACTACTGCGGCGATATCTCCTGGAGCGCGGCTGGTGCCCATTGTGTCTGCGCGAACCCGGTGCTACCATGGTCAGCGAACGCATCCGGTCCCTGTTGCTGGATCCTTCCCTGGGCAGCGTGGCTGCTCGCACCGAGGCGCTGCTGTTCTGCGCCGCCCGGGCAGAACTGGTGGAGAGCCGAATACGCCCGGCGCTCAAGGCAGGTACGGTGGTGCTGTGCGATCGCTTCACCGATTCGACGCTGGCCTACCAGGGGTACGGCCGTGGGCTGTCCGTCGAGAGGCTGACGGAGGTGAACGCCTTTGCCACCGGTGGTCTGCAGCCGCACTTGACCTTCTGTCTCGACCTGCCCATTGAGGCCGGTCTGCAGCGAAAGCGCGCCGCTAGTGAGACCAACCGGATGGAAGCCGAGGGCCTGGCCTTCCACCGGCGTGTGCGAGAGGGCTTCCATGCCCTCGTGGCCGCCGAACCGAGCCGATGGCGGCTCATCGACGCCACCTTGCCTCCCGAGGCGGTGGCGGAGCAGGTTCGCCAACACGTTGACGTACTGCTGAAGGAGGCAATCGAACATGAAACTGATCATTAGCATCGTCAATAGCGACGACGCCCGCGGCTTGCTGGACCAGTTGGTTACGCGTGGGTTCAGAGCCACCGTGATCAGCACCACTGGCGGCTTCCTGCGTGAGGGCAACACCACCATGTTCGTCGGCACGGAGGACTCCAAGGTGGACGAGGTCCTGCGTATCATCCGGCAGAGCAGCCACACCCGCACCCAATACGTCAGCCCGCTGCCGCCCATCATGGAGCCGGGCGAGCTCTACACGCCCAACCCCATCGAGGTACAGATCGGTGGCGCCACTGTGTTCGTGCTCAACGTGGAGCGCTTCGAGCGCTACTAGACCCTGACCCTCCTGACCCAGTCGCCCCCTGCTCCCGCAGGGGGCCTTTCTATGCGCCGGGATCGAAGCTATCCCCGCTGACGTAGCCGTCCGTTGCGCCTCCGCCGCCCGGGAGCGACGATTCGATGCTCTCGGGATCCTCGCCCGCCTCCAGGCGTCCCACGATCTCGTCGAACTCCTCGCCCATGTCTTCGCCCGTTTCGTCGCCCAGCTGGCGCATCAGCCGCCCCAGAGCGCGAGGATCCTCGTCACCCAGGCCCTCCAGGTCAGCATCACCCAGACTGTCCAGACGGCCCTCTCCTGAGCGCACAAAGGCCGTCTTGGAGACCAGTCGTTGCAGGTCGGCGCTCTGGCAGCGCGGGCACAGAGGCTTGCTTCGCTCCATCTGAGCGACGGAACGCCACCAGACCGACAGCCTTCCTTCGCATTGCCGGCAAACGTACTCGTAGATGGGCAACCTTCGACACTCCTAACTCGTTGTCACCCGGCGGGGTCCAGCCTTGCCCGCCCGGCGCGCCGACGCCTCCCGCCGTTTCATCACCAGCACAACAAGCATGATCAGCGCCAGCAGGACCGCCAGCACCCGAGGCACCGGCGCCTGCACGTCAGCACCCAGCATGATGGCATGTGCCGTCCCCAGCCAGAAAGCGACGTAGGTCAGACCGTGCAGCCAGCGCCAGCGACGGCCCAAACGGCTTCGGTAGACAGCCGCAACGGCGGCGGCCAGCAGCAGGTACCATGCCGGACGACCCCCCCAGCGCACGAACTCCAGCGCCGAACTGAGATCGGGGACGAACAGGCTGGCCGACTGGGCTCGTAGCGCGGCGGCCAACGGGTGCAACGTGAGCAGCACGAGCCCGGCGATGGCCAGATAGTGGTGCACCGTCAGGAACGGCCGCCCGAACCAGCGCACCATCTGACGCAGGTAGGCTGACGTCACAGCGGCCGCGAACACGGCCAGATACCCCACCAGCGCCGGCAGGCGCACGGCCCAGTCCACCGGGCGCATAAAGGGCGAGCGTGATACCACGAAAGCGCCGATCGCCACCACTACGACCAAGCCTAGCCATAGCATCCAGGTGCGGTCCACTCGCGCCGATTTCGTCGCCATGCCGTCCTCCGTACTCGCCGAAATGGGCGCCGCCCGCTGGGCGCGCACCTGGGGCCGGTTGTTCCGCCACCGGACACGCGATTATAATGTCTATGGACGCACCTAACAAGGGGATTGTGCATGACAACTCAGCTAGTCCATGTCGGCTTCGGAGACTACGTGGCCGCCAACCGCGTGCTCGCCGTCATCAAGCCGGGTTCGGCGCCGGTGCGCCGGCTGCTCGACGAGGCGGAGAAGCGAGCGCAGCTAGTCGATGTGACGCACGGCCGCAAGACTAAGGCCGTGCTGCTCCTCGATTCCGGCCACCTCGTCCTGGCTGCCATACAGCCGGAGACGGTAGCCGGCCGGCTCAGCTCCCGCACTGAGGGCGATGCCGCTGATGAGTGATTCCGAGTCCGCCCGCCCCATCGATGTCCCCGGCCTCAGCGTGACCCAGGGCCATCTGGACTGGACGCCCAGGCCCCTGGTGCTGGTGGTCTCCGGCCCCTCCGGGGCGGGCAAAGACTCGGTGGTACGGCGGCTGCAAGAGCGTCACGGCTCGCTACACTTCGTGGTAACCGCGACCTCCCGGCGGCCGCGAGAGGGCGAGACGGCCGGACAGGACTATCACTTCTTCTCGTGCGATGAGTTCAACGATCGGGTTGCGCGGGGGGAGTTCCTGGAGCATGCCCTGGTGTACGGCGAGCACAAGGGAGTCCCCAGATGGGAGATAACCCGAGCTCTGGACTCGGGCGAGGATGCGGTCCTGCGCGTCGACGTTCAGGGCGCTCGCTCGTTGCGCCAGGCGCTGCCCGAAGCTGTGTTCGTGTTCGTCATGGCCGAGAGTGAAGAGGAGCATCTCCGCCGCCTGCTGAAGCGCGGTTCACAGAAGGAAGAGTCGTTTGAGGCACGTCGGGCGCGGCTCTGGGACGAGATCGGCCACCTACCGGAGTTCGACTACCTGGTTGTCAACCGTCGCGACGGGCTGGACCAGGCGGCCGACGACATGCTGGCCATCATCCGGGCGGAGAAATCGCGCGTGCGGCGGCCGTCCGCCGCCGAGGTCTAGCCCC